>DASQWX010000215.1:0-3704 GCA_035640035.1 Gaiellaceae bacterium | reverse complement strand
CGCCGCGGCCACCTTCGGATCGGTGTGCTCGGCGTTGAAGACGTGGCGGTCGAGGTCGCAGCAGATCGCGACGGCCTGCAGCGGAACGTCGGGCAGATTCGCGAGCGCCTCGGCCGGCAGCTTCGCCTCGGCCACCGTGTAGTGCATGAACTGGAGGTCCGGCGCCAGCTCCATCAGCGCCGGCCAGTCGGGACACGTTCGCGAGCTCATGCGGTTCTCGCCGGACGCTTCGGTTCGACGAGCGACCAGTCGCCCTCGAACCGGAACCAGCCCCGGTTGTGCTCGTCGGGGAAGACGGTGAACTCGGCCGCGGAGTCGAGGCGGTGGTACTGGCGGGTGGAGCTCGGGTCGCCGAGAGCGACGCTGAGGCGGAAGACACCGTCCGAGAGAGGCAGTCGCGGCACCTCGAAGCACACCTCCTGCGTGCGCCCGGCCTCCCAGCCGAGCTCTTCGGCGGTCGCCTCGCTGGCGCCGAGCAATCCCCCTGCAGCGTCCCTGAACTCCACGGCCACACGAGGCGGCGACACTCCGGGTGAGAGCTCGATCGCAAGCCGGACCGTGAGCGGCCCGCCCGAGACGAACTGCCTCCGCTCCTCGCCGTTGTCGTCCTCGAGCCGGACGCCGACCACCCTCGCCTCGCCCGATCCCCAGGCGTGCTGCTCGGCTGCGGCTTCCTCGCGCGCGATCAGCCGCTGATAGTGGGCGATCACCTCTCGCGCCGGCCCGTCGTGGTCGACGCGTCCCTCGCTGAGCAGGATTGCCCGCTCGCAAACCCGTTCCACGGCCGGCGCCGCGTGGGAGACGAACAAGATCGTCCGCCCCCGCTCGCGCAGCTCCAGGATCTTGCCGAAGCACTTCCGCTGGAAGGCCTCGTCGCCGACGGCGAACACCTCGTCGAGCAGCAGGATGTCCGGGTCGAGGTGCGTCGCCACGGCGAATCCAAGTCTCATGTACATCCCGGACGAGTACGTCCGGACGGGGACGTCGATGAAGTCCTCGAGCTCGGCGAACGAGACGATCTCATCGAAACGATCGCGGACATAGCTTTGCTTGAGCCCGTGGATCGCGCCGTTCATGTAGACGTTCTCGCGCCCGCCCGTCGTGGGCGACGCTTCCCTCGCTGAGCAGGATCGCCCGCTCGCAAACCCGTTCGACGGCCGGCGCCGCGTGGGAGACGAACAAGATCGTTCGCCCCCGCTCGCGCAGCTCCAGGATCTTGCCGAAGCACTTCCGTTGGAAGGCCTCGTCGCCGACGGCGAACACCTCGTCGAGCAGCAGGATGTCTGGGTCGAGGTGCGTCGCCACGGCGAATCCAAGTCTCATGTACATCCCGGACGAGTACGTCCGGACGGGGACGTCGATGAAGTCCTCGAGCTCGGCGAACGAGACGATCTCGTCGAAACGGTCGCGAACGTAGCTCTGCTTCAGCCCGTGGATCGCGCCGTTCATGTAGACGTTCTCGCGCCCGGTGAAATCCGGATGGAAGCCGGCTCCGAGCCCGAGCAACGAGCCGACGTCGCCTGCAACCTCGAGCCGTCCGGCGGTCGGCTTGAAGATGCCGGCGATCAGTCGGAGCAATGTCGTCTTCCCGGAGCCGTTGCGGCCCACGACGCCGACCGCCTCGCCCGGTTCGACGACGAGCGAGACACCCCGCAAGGCCCAGATCTCCTCGCGGCGGAGCTGCCTTCGCCGGAGGATGGCTTCCTTGAGAGTGACGTTCCGCTGTGGGTAGACCCGAAACCGGCGGCTAACGCCTTCGGCGACGATAGCTCCGGGTTTCACGCTTTCGAGGGTACTGGAAGGGCTTTTCGCACCACACCTGCAAGCGCGCGCACGAACTCGGGGTCGTCGTTGAGCGAGTCGATTCGCTCGAGCTCGAGGCCGAGCCGTGCCGCCTTCTCGCGCGCCTCGACGTCGAGGTCCCAGAGGATCTCGAGATGATCCGAGACGAAGCCGACCGGGCAGACGAGCACGCGCCGGACACCGTTCGCTGCCAGCGTGTCCAGTTCCTCCAAGATGTCCGGGCCGAGCCAGGGCTCGCCCGTCGCGCTCGCGCTCTGGAAGGCGAACGACCAGCTCGAGATGCCGGCGCGCTCAGCGACGAGGCGCGAGGTCGTCAACAGCTGGTCGCGATAGGGGTCGCCCGCCGCCAGGATCCGCTCGGGCAGAGAGTGGGCGGTGAAGACGACGTGGCCGTCGAAGCCGCGGGCGCGGTCTGCGAGGACGTCGATGAAAGGTCCGTGGTCGTGCCAGCTCTCGACGAAGACGAGCTCGGCCCGATCTGCCAGCGCCTGCTCCAACCGGTCGCGGTAGCCGGCGACCGAGAGCCGCGAGTAATGCGGGGCGAGCACCACCGCGACGATCGTTTCCGCACCGGCCGCGAGCGCCGCCTCGACGGCTTCGGCGATTCGCGGCCGCCAGTGCTTCATCCCGACGTACACGGGCAGGCCGAGCTGACGTTCGAGCGCGGCCCGTTGCGCCTCCGTGATCTCGTCGAGCGGCGAGCGCCCGCCGATCCGGCGGTAACGCTCCGTCAGTTCCTCAACCGCCTCCTCTGACACGGGCCGGCCGTCGCGGATGTCGGCGAGATACGCCGGCACGTCCTCGAGGCGCGGCGGACTCCCGTACGCCATCAGGATCACGGCCGTGTTCACGCGGCAACCTTCGCCGTCCGTTCGTGCACGAGCTGGACCAGGCGGCCGAGGTCGTCCGGGTTCGTATCCGGCAGGACACCGTGGCCGAGATTGAAGACGTGGCCCGGTCGGCCTTCCGCGCGGCGGAGGACATCCTCGGTCTCTCGCTCGACGCGCTCCCAGGGCCCGAGTAGGACGGATCCGTCGAGGTTTCCCTGGATCCCCCGGTCGTGCCCGATTCGCCCCCAGGCGACGTCCAGCGGCACGCGCCAGTCGACGCCGATCACGTCGCCGCCAACGGTCCGGCGCTCCTCGAGCAGGTGAGCGTCGCCGGTCGCGAAGTGAATCGTCGGCACCGCGACCGAATCCAGCAGTCGAGCCGAGTACGGGGCGACGAACTCGCGGTAGTCGCCGACCGAGAGGGCGCCGACCCACGAGTCGAAGAGCTGGACGACATCGGCGCCCGCCCGGACGCATCCGGCGAGGTAGCGGGCGAACGCGGCGGTGAGCTTCTCCATCAGTCCGTGCCAGACGACCGGAGCGCTGTACATGCAGGCCTTCGTCCGCGTGAACTCGCGTGTCGGCTTTCCTTCGATCAGGTACCCGGCGACCGTGAACGGCCCGCCGGCGAACGCGATCACCGCCTGGTCCGGCCGCAGCTCCTCCCGCACGAGCCGAACAGCCTCGAGCGTCCAGGGCACCGAGTCCTCCGGCTCCGGAACGGCGAGACGCTCGACGTCGGCGACCGATCTGACCCGCTTGGCGACGACGGGCCCGACACTCTCGACGAGCTCGACGTCGACTCCCATTCCGAGAACCGGGAGCATGATGTCGGCGAACATGACGGCCGCGTCGACTCCGTGGCGACGCACGGGCTGCAGCGTGACCTCGGTGCAGAGGTCGGGTTGCCGCGCGATCTCGAAGAGGCCGTAGCGCTTCCGCAGCTCGCGGTACTCCGGCAGCGACCGGCCGGCCTGCCGCATGAACCAGACGGGCGTTCTTTCGACCTGCTCGAGCCTGCAGGCGCGGACGAGGAGCGGATCCGGCACGTCAGAGCTCGACCGCGAGCTG
>DASQWX010000214.1:0-2440 GCA_035640035.1 Gaiellaceae bacterium | reverse complement strand
GACATCACGCACGGCCTCCCGCGCGTCGTCGAGATCTTCGAGGCGCGGAACCCGAAGGGCGCCGCGAAGCTCGCCGAGGTCGGCGGTACCGTCAAGGTCGAGGACACCGACCGCGGGCCGAAGATCTCGATCCTCGTCGAGGGCGAGGAGGAGCCCGTGACCTACCAGCTGCCGCGCCGCACGCGCGTGCTCGTCGCCGACGGCCAGGTCGTCGAGCCGGGCGACGCCCTCCACGAGGGCTCCCTCAATCCGGCCGACCTGCTGCGGCTGAAGGGCGACACCCCGACCGAGCTGTACCTCGTCCAGGAGGTGCAGAAGGTCTACAAGTCACAGGGCGTCGACATCCACGACAAGCACATCGAGCTGATCGTGCGGCAGATGCTCAAGAAGGTGCGCATCGAGAACGCCGGCGACACCGAGCTTCTCCCCGGCCAGCTCGTCGACAAGGTCGTGCTCGACCGTGAGAACGCGCGCGTGAAGAAGGAGAAGAAGGAGCAGGCGACCTTCGAGCCGCTGATCCTCGGGATCACGAAGGCGTCCCTCGCGACCGAGTCGTTCCTCTCCGCGGCTTCGTTCCAGGAGACGACGAAGGTGCTCACCGACGCCTCGATCGAGGGCAAGGTCGACCGGCTGCTCGGGCTGAAGGAGAACGTCATCATCGGCAAGCTGATCCCGGCCGCAACCGGGCTCAAGCGCTACCGGACGATCGAGATCAGCCCGTCGGAGAAGGTCCCGGCCGAGACCTACGAGCGCGAGGCGCTGCTCGCGGCGCTCCAGGAGATCGGCGGCGACGGGGGCGACGGCGCGAGCCTCGCGAGCCTGGGCCTCGACTTCGGCGGGACGCCGGACTTCGGCGAGGAGAACCCGCCGAGCGAGGAGCCGGAGGCCGAGGAGATTCCGGAAGTCGATTCTCCGCTCGACGAGGGCTGACTTTCGGATCCAAAAGTAAAGTCGGGGCGGCGTCGCGGGTCGTCGCCCCTGACTTCTTCGTGAGTTCCTGCTACTTAGTGTCCCGCGCGTGAAGAAGGCATGGCTTCTTCTCCTCTTCGCGGTCGCGGGCCTCACCGCCTCGGCTCGTCCGGCAGCGCCCGCGGCGGCGAACGGCAATGCCTGCTCACTCCCGGCCAAGAAGCCGGTCTGGGTCGACTTCGCCGACGGCTCGGTTCCGTTCTGGGAGGAGTTCGCGAGGCCCGGCGTCGTCGCGGCTGCGGCGAACTTCATCTTCCCGCCGCAGATCCGAGCACGCGGCGCGAAGACTGTCTACTTCGACCTCAACTTCACGCGCCGGACCGGAACACCCACCGAGCCTGCCGACCCGGCAGCCGTCGCCGACCGGGCCAACCGGCTCTACACGTACGCCTCGAACTCAATGGCCTGCGCGCACCCGGTGATTACCGAGAACGAGCTGCAAGGGGCGAGCACGCTGACGCCGTGGAGCGCGAGCAACGCGCAGTACCGCGCGAACGTGCTCATCTTCCTCCGCACGCTGGCAGCGCGCGGTGCGAAGCCTGTGTTGCTGGTCTCGAGCGTCCCCTACACGGCTGGCGAGGCGGGCGACTGGTGGCGTCAGGTCGCGCAGGTGGCTTCGATCGTCCGCGAGGTCTATTTCCCGGCGCCGAAGGTCTACAAGCTCGGCGTCGTCCAGGCGAGCCGGACGATCCGGCAGATGTTCCGCGCGGGGGCGCAGGACTTCATCTCGATCGGGATCCCACCCTCGAAGCTCGGGATCATGCTGGGCTTCCAGACGACGCCCGGCTCCGGTGGGCGTGAGGGCCTCCGTCCGGCAAGCAAGTGGTTCGAGCTGACGAAGCTCCAGGCACTGGCCGCCCGCACCGTGGCCCGCGAGCTCGGTCTCGCCACGGTCTGGTCCTGGGGCTGGGCAACCTGGACACCGGGGGAAACCGACGCGGATAAGCCGGCGAACGCCTGTGTCTATCTCTGGACGCGCGACCCCAAGCTCTGCAACGCGCCGCGGATGGTCGGGCCGGCCTTGAACACGAACCTCACGGCGGGCCAGCTGATCTTCCCGCGCGGCTCCCGTTGCACCGTCTCCGGCCAGCCGGTGCGCTGGGACGTCGCGGCGTCGATCTCGCGCATCACCCAGGATCCGCAACCGGCGTTCACGGCTGCGTACTCCCGGGCGGTGGCGAGCTTGTATGCGCGTGTGACGACGAAGGCAGGGCTGAACGCCGAGAAGGCGGTCATCTCTTTGCATTTCCACGGCAGCCGGCGGGCGTACGTCGCCGCCCTTCAGCACGACCGCGCGACGGTCGAGATTGCGCGCGGCGTCATCGCCGACGAGCTCCGCCGCTCGATCATTCAGGCGCGTCTCCGAGTGGCCGGGCCGTCGGCCGCGGAGGTGCAGTCGTACTACGACACGTATGCGTCCGCGCCGGTGCGGCTCGTCTCCGTGAAGCCTGCTGCGCCGTGGCTGGCCAAC
>DASQWX010000213.1:0-4721 GCA_035640035.1 Gaiellaceae bacterium | reverse complement strand
AGCTCGTGGCAGAAGGCCACCGACGCCGGCTCGCCGCCGTGCTCGCCGCAGATGCCGAGCTTGATGTCCTCCTTCGCCGAGCGTCCGCGCTCGACGCCGATGCGCATCAACTCCCCCACCCCGGTCTGGTCGAGCGTCTCGAACGGGTTGCGCTCGAGCACGCCGTCCTCGAGATACCGGGTGAGGAACTTGCCCTCGGCGTCGTCGCGAGAGAAGCCGAGCGTCGTCTGCGTCAGGTCGTTCGTCCCGAAGGAGAAGAAGTCGGCGTACTCGGCGATCTCGTCCGCACGGACACACGCGCGCGGGAGCTCGATCATCGTCCCGACGAGGTATTCGATCTCCTCGCTCTCGTCGTTCGCCGTCGCGATCGTGATCGCGCGCAGGCGGTGCAGCTCTTCGGCGAACCCGACGAGCGGATGCATGATCTCGACGAGCGGCGAATCTCCGGACCGTTCCTCGACGGCGACGGCGGCGCGGATGATCGCGCGCACCTGCATCTCGTAGATCTCCGGCCAGAGCAGCCCCAGGCGGCAACCGCGCGTCCCGAGCATGGGATTCGACTCCCGGAGAGCCGTGATGCGCTCTCGCATCCGCTCGTCGGTCGCCTCTTCCAGGGGCGGCAGAAACTCGTGCAGCGGCGGGTCGAGAAGGCGGATCGTGACGGGGAGCCCGGCCATCGCATCGAAGATCCCCTCGAAGTCGGCCTGCTGCATCGGCAGCAGCTTCTCCAGAGCGCTCCGGCGCTCGTCCTCGCCCGACGCCAAGATCATCTCGCGGACGATCGGAAGCCGCTCCTCGGCCATGAACATGTGCTCGGTGCGGCAGAGCCCAATCCCCTGCGCGCCGAACTCCCGAGCTTTGGCGGCGTCCTCGGGCGTGTCCGCGTTCGCCCGCACCTGGAGTGCGCGGTACTCGTCGGCCCAGCCGAGGATCGTCTCGAAGTCGTCGTTGATCTGCGGCGGGACCAGTTCGACCTCGCCCGCGATCACGACGCCGCTGCCGCCGTCGATCGTGAGTGCGTCGCCCTCCGCGAGCTCCTGCTCGCCGAGCCGGATCTTCCTTGCTTCGAGGTCGATCTGCAGGTCCTCGCAGCCCGCGACGCACGGCTTGCCCATTCCGCGAGCCACGACGGCCGCGTGCGAGGTCATGCCACCGTGCGCCGTCAGGACGCCCTGGGCGGCGATGAGACCGTGGATGTCGTCGGGCGTCGTCTCCCAGCGGACGAGGACAACCGATTCGGTCGCGCCGCGTTCGGCGGCGGTGTCCGAATCGAGGACGATCCTTCCGCAGGCGGCGCCCGGCGACGCGTTCAGGCCCTTCGCGGCGATCTCGTAGTCGGCGTTCGGGTCGAGCATCGGGTGGAGGAGTTGGTCGAGCTGGGCGGGGTCGATCCGCGCGACGGCGTCTTCGCGCGTGATCAAGCCTTCTTCCACCATCTCGACCGCTGCCTTGAGCGCGGCGGGGGCCGTCCGTTTCGCCGAGCGCGTTTGCAGCAGGTAGAGCCGCCCCTCCTCGACCGTGAACTCGATGTCCTGCATGTCGCGGTAGTGCTCCTCGAGCCTCCGCATCGTCTCGAGCAGCTGCTCGAAAGCCTCCGGCAGGCGCGCTTTCATCTCTTCGAGCGGCTGTGGCGTCCGGATGCCGGCGACGACGTCCTCGCCCTGCGCGTTGGCGAGGAACTCACCGTAGAGCCCTTGCTCGCCGGTCGACGGGTCGCGCGTGAACGCCACGCCGGTGCCGGACTCGTCCCCCTTGTTGCCGAAGACCATCTGGACGACGTTGACGGCCGTGCCGAGGTCGTCCGGGATGTGGTGCGCGCGGCGGTAGACCTGCGCCCGCGGGTTGTCCCACGAGTCGAAGACGGCGAGGACTGCGCGCCGCAGCTGCTCGCGCGCGTCCTGCGAGAAGTCGCTCCCGGTCTCCTCGCGATAGATCTGCTTGAAGGTCTCGACGAGCTCGCGAAGATCGTCGGCGGAGAGGTCGACGTCCTGCTGAGCGTCCCGCTTCTGCTTCAGCTCCGTCAGCGCGTCCTCGAAGCGGTGCGCATCGACGCCGTCGACGACGTCGCCGTACATCTGGATCAGGCGCCGGTAGGAATCAAGGGCGAAGCGCTCGTTCCCCGTCGTTGCGCCGAGGCCGAGGACGGAATCGTCGTGCAGGCCGAGGTTGAGAATGGTGTCCATCATCCCCGGCATCGAGACGGCCGCGCCCGACCGGACGGAGACGAGCAACGGGTCGCTCGGATCGCCGAAGCGCTTTCCCGTCCTGTCCTCGAGGGCGGCGAGATGCTCCTCGACCTCGGCTTCGAGCCCTTCCGGAATGTCGCCGCTCTGGGAGTACTCGCGGCAGGCGTCGGTTGTGATCGTGAAGCCGGCGGGGACGGCGACTCCCAGTGCGGTCATCTCGGCCAGGCCCGCGCCCTTGCCGCCGAGGAGCTCCTTGCCTCCCTCCGCCGGTTCATCGAAGTCGAAGATGAATGGCCCGGTCACCGTGACGGAATCTTCCCATGAGCAGCGGGATCTACGCTTGCGAGCTTTCTGCACGCGCGATCGCGACTCGGCTCCACTTTACAAACCATGTTTTTCCGCGTTGCAAGCGGAAAAGCCGCAGGCGTCACTAGCTCACTGAGGGGGGCAACATGAGAAAACGACTCGCCTTACTGGCAGTCCTCGCGACCGGCCTGCTCGCGGCCGGTGCAGCCACGGCGATCGCGACGCCGCAAGCGGTGCTCGGGCAGAGCAGCGCGAAGCAAGCGTCCGGCGACACGATGGGCACCGTCAGTGTCCGGTACAAGATCGCCAAGTTCGTCAAGAGCGGACACCGGTTGATCGCCAAGGGCACCGCCGTGGCGACATACACGCCTCAGTCCGGGGCGCCGACGACCGTGAAGAAGGCGTTTACGGCACGCGTCTCGGTTGCGAGGCGATTGTTCTCGACGAGCGGAGCGCAAGTGATCTGCCCGGTTCTCAGCCTGCAGCTCGATCAGCTCTCGCTGAACCTGCTCGGGCTGCACGTGGACCTGAGCAAGGTCGTGCTCACGATCACGGCCGACTCCGAGGGAGGGATCCTCGGCCGGCTCCTCTGCGCGCTCTCCAACCGCGGCGGTACGGGGCTCGCGACGATCAAGAATGCGAAGAAGCTGACAAACGCTGCGCATTCGAGCGGACTTTCCTCGAAGGGAATCGGCTTCGCGGTTCCGGCAAAGCAAGCTCAAGCGTTGCAGCCGGGCCCGTGTACGGTCCTTGACCTTATCCTGGGGCCGCTCCACCTCAACCTGCTCGGGCTGATCGTCGATCTGAACCAGGTTCACCTTCAGATCACGGCTGATCCGAACGGCGGCATCCTCGGCAGCTTGCTCTGCGCGCTGACGAACCAGCCGACGACGGCCGTAACGACCTAGCGCTCAACCGCACCGGACGGAGCCGTCTCGGCGGCTCCGTCCGGGGCTTCCTCCGCGCCGACCGGCGGCCGGTAGCCGGGCCGCCGCCGCGCGCGAAAGTCGGCGAGCCAGGCGAGTGCGCGCGTCGCCACCCAGAACGGCGTGAAGATCACGTAGAAGACGAAGAGCGCTGCAGCGAGGATCGCCGACCACACTGCCCAGCGCCAGATCGGAACCGGAGGCTTCGGCTTCACGCGGGGGCGACTGCGGCCTCGGCCCGGCGCTGCTCGATCAGGCGGATGACCCGCGCCGCCGTCTCCTCGATCGAGAGCTCCGAGATCTCGATTACGGGACAGCCGAGTCGCCGGTGGACGGCCTCGGCGGCCTCGAGCTCGTCGTAGATCTCGACGAGCTTCGCGTAGCGCTTGTTGTTGCCGCCGAGCCTGCGCACCCGCTGCTCGCGGATCTCGGCGAGCCGGGCCGCGTCGATCGTCAGGCCGACGATCTTCAGCGGATCGATCTCGAAGAGCGCCGGCGGAGGATCGATGCCCTTCACGATCGGGACGTTCGCGGTCTTGTAGCCGAGGTAGCCGAGATACATCGAGAGGGGAGTCTTCGAGGTTCGAGAGACGCCGACGAGGACGATGTCCGCCTCCGCCAAGCCGCTGCCGAGCCCGTCGTCGAACTTGACCGCGAACTCGATCGCGGCCATGCGCTTGAAGTACGTCGAATCGAGCGGTGGCCGCGCCCCGGGGGTCATCTTCGCGGCCTGCCCGGAGACCCGCGCGACGGCGTCGATCGGATGGCCGAGGAGGTCGCAGTAGTGGAGCCGGGCACGCCGGCAGAGCATCCGCATCTGATCGCGCAGCTCGGGCTCCACGAGCGTGTAGACGACGACCGCCGGCCTCCCTTTCGCGCGTTCGACCGCGAGCCGCAGGTGATCGACCGTCTCGACGCGGGGATGGCGGATTTCCTCGAACTCCTGGTCGGGAAACTGCGCCTCGAGGGCGTGGACGAGGCGCGTCGCGGTCTCCCCGGTCGAATCGGAGACGACGTGCAGCTCGACCGGGGTCTTTGCCATCGCCGGTGAGCCTAGCGTGGAAGACCTGCTCTTTTGCGCTTTTTACGTCCTAGGAGCAGACTGGAGTCGTGAGACAGCCGGCGCTGTGCGCCTTTCTCGCCGTCCTGGCGCTGGCACCCGGTGCGAGCGGACACCCGCAAGCGGCCTCGCCGGGAGTGTTGCTCTCGAAGCGGTTCGTCGGCGTCTACCGGCTCGGCCCGAGCGGACCGATCCAGCAACTCGTCGGCGCTGACCTCCGCCCGCTTGCCGTCGCGGCCGACG
>DASQWX010000212.1:0-3595 GCA_035640035.1 Gaiellaceae bacterium | reverse complement strand
TCGTCGAGCATGAGGACCTTCGGCCTCGCCATCAGCGCGCGGCCGATCGCGACCATCTGCTGCTCGCCGCCGGAGAGCGTCCCCGCCCGCTGGTTCTTGCGTTCGGCGAGCCGCGGGAACAGGTGGTAGACGCGATCGAGGTCTTCCCTGATCTGTGAGCGATCCTTCCGCTGGAAGGCGCCCATCTCGAGGTTCTCCAGCACCGTCATGTGCGGGAAGAGCCGGCGCCCCTCCGGCGACTGAGAGATGCCCATCTCGACGATGTCGTGCGGCCCCTTGCGGGTGATGTCCTTGCCCTGGAAGATGATCCTCCCCTCGCGCGGCGTGTTGAGGCCGTTGATCGACCGCAGCGTCGTCGACTTTCCCGCGCCGTTCGCGCCGATCAGGGTGACGATCTCGCCCTCGTGCACCTCGAGCGAGATCCCCTTCAGCGCCTGGATCGAGCCGTAGAACGTGTGCACGTCCTCGAGCCGCAGAGTGACCTCGCGCGGCGCGGTCGCCACAGCGCTCATGCCGTCGCCGCCTTTCCGAGGTACGCCTCGATCACGCGCTCGTCCTGCTGGATCTCCTTCGGCGACCCCTCGGCGATCTTCTCGCCGTAATCGAGCACCGTCACGCGCTCGGACACGCCCATGACGACCTTCATGTCGTGCTCGATCAACAGGATCGCGACCTCCCGCTGATCGCGCAGCTTCGAAACGAAGTCCATGAAGACCACGGTCTCCTGGGGATTCATGCCGGCCGTGGGCTCGTCGAGCAGGAGCAGCTTCGGCTCGGTCGCGAGCGCCCGCGCCACCTCGAGCCGGCGCTGGTCGCCGTAGGAGAGGCTCTCGGCGAGCTCGTGGTCGACCCGCCGGAGGCCCGAGAACTCGAGCAGCTCGCGCGCTCGGGATCGTGCCTCGTTCTCTTCGCGGCGCACGCGCGGAAGCCCGAAGATCGAGCCGAGGATGCCGCCTCTGAGGCGGGAGTGCATGCCGACGAGCACGTTCTCGAGCGCCGTCATCTGTGGGAAGAGCCGGATGTTCTGGAACGTCCGGCCGACGCCGAGCTTCGTGATCGCATGCGGCGGCTTCTGCGTGATGTCGACTCCGTCGAAGAGGATCCGGCCGGCCGTCGCGCGGTAGAGGCCCGTGAGCATGTTGAAGAAGGTCGTCTTACCCGCGCCGTTCGGGCCGATCAGGCTGACGATCGAGCGCTGGGGGATGGTGAAGTCGAGGTCGTTCACGGCGAGCAGCCCGCCGAACTCCTTCCGCACGTTCGACGCGACGAGCAGATTGCCGCTGGCCTCTTTCCTGGGTGCCGCCTCCATCGCTAGTGCCTCACTCCACCCACGGGCTCGTCGTGCTGCGCCTCATACATGGAGTCGGACAGGCTCGTGAGCCCGGCCCCCTGGCCTTCCTCGACCTCGCGTTTGCGTCTGCGCTCGGGGATCAGTCCGGTCGGGCGGAAAAGCATCATCAGGACGATGATCACCCCGTAGATCCCGAACGTGTACTTGGGGACGTCGATCTGGTGTGAGGCCGGGAAGACGTTTTCGTTGAGCCAGGTGCCGATGTTCGCGAGCCCCTCGACGTTCAGCCAGGCGAGGATCGTGCCCGCGACGACGACCCCCCAGAGGCTGCCCATCCCGCCGAGGATGACCATGCAAAGCAGGAAGACCGAGATGTTGAAGTCGAACTGGCTCGGGAACGCGCCCTGGTTGAAGCTGGCGATGAAGGCGCCGGCGGCGCCGCCGAAGAAGGCGCCGATCGCGTACGCCCACGTCTTCGTCCGCATCAAGGGGATCCCCATCGCGCCCGCGGCGGTCTCGTCCTCGCGGATCGCGATCCAGGCGCGCCCGAGGCGCGAGTCGCGCAGGCGCATCGAACAGAAGACCGTGAGGAGCAGCACCCCGAGCGCCGTCCAGAAGAACAGCCGGTCGGCGTTGAACGACTGCTGGTAGGTGACCGGTAGGCCAAGCGAGTTGTGGAGGGTTTGGCCGAAGCCGAGTGAGTCGATCGGGCTGATCCCGAACGTGCCATGGGTCAGATCGAAGCCGTGCAGGTTGTCCCCGTTCCGCACGAACTGCGGAATGATCTCGCCGAAGCCCAGGGTCACGATCGCGAGGTAGTCGCCGCGCAGGCGCAGCGTCGGCAGACCGATCAGGATCCCGCCGATCGCCGTCACGGCGGCGGCGATCAGGAGGACGAGCCAGACGTTGACGTGGATGCCGTTCGCCGCAGGCGAGAGCCCGATCGAGCCCAGATGGAAGTTGACCTCCTCGAACTGGCCGCTCGCGAGCCAGCCGGCCGTGTAGGCGCCGATCGCGTAGAAGGCGACGTAGCCGAGGTCGAGCAGGCCGGCGTAGCCGACGACGACGTTGAGGCCGACGGCCATGACGACGAAGACGAGGATCGTCACCGTCGAGTGGAGGCCGGGGAAGCTGAGAATCAGCGGGACGTTGCCCGGCAGACTGTCGACGTAGAACGGGTAGGCGACCGCGAGCGGCAGGAGAATCGCGAGCGGCACGAGGTTGCGCAGCGGGTGTGGGACCCGCTCCCACTGCGCCTCGACGAGGTCGAGCCGGGACGCCTTCGCGGCCCGCCCGAGCCGTGCACGTGCATACGCGCGCGCCTGCCGGCCCCGCGGGCCCATCAGGCCCCCTCCGGGGTGCGCTCCCCGAGCAGGCCTTCCGGCCGGAAGACGAGGATCGCGATCAAGATCGCGAAGACGATCGAGCGGGTCCAGTCGCTTCCCGGTGCGACCCACGAGAGGCCTTCGTTGAAGGCCTGGATCAGGCCGATCAGGATCGCCCCGACAACGGCGCCGGTCAGGTTGCCGATCCCGCCGAGCACCGCGGCCGTGAACGCGATCAGGCCAAGCTGGAACCCAGTGTCGTAGCGGATGTTGAACTCGACGAGGTAGAGGACGGCGCCGACCCCGGCGAGCGCGCCGGCAAGCGCGAACGTGAAGGAGATCGTCCGGTTGACGTCGATCCCCATGATCGCGGCGGCCTCGGGGTCCTGCGAGGTCGCTCGCATCGCCTTCCCCTGCCTCGTCGACTTGACGAGCCAAGTGAGGAGGACCAGTACTGGGGCAGTGACGAGAACGACGAAGAGCTGATCCCAGTCGTAATGGACGTTTCCGATGGTCGCGAACGACGAGGCGGGGACCAGGGGTGGAACGCTGCGGAAGTTCACGTCGTAGATCGCGAGCGAGATGTTCTGAACGATGAACGACATCCCGACCGCCGTGATCAGCACGGCGAGCCGAGGAGCGCTGCGCAAGCGGCGGTAGGCGACGAACTCGATCGAAGAGTTGACGACCGCGCCGAAGGCCGCTGCGGCCGCGAAGGTGACCACGAGACCGCCGGTGATCGCAAGCACGGATGAGGTCGTGTCGAGGTTGAAGAGCGAGGCGATGAAGGTGCTCGCGACGAGGCCGCTGAGCGCGAAGACGTCGCCGTGGGCGAAGTTGATCAGCTGGAGGATCCCGTAGACGAGCGTGTAGCCGAGCGCGACGAGCGCGTAGACCGCGCCGGTCGTGAAACCGATGATCAGGACGTTGAAGAAGTCCGTCGGGTTCTTGACCAGGTTGACGATCAACCATGCGATCA
>DASQWX010000211.1:0-5034 GCA_035640035.1 Gaiellaceae bacterium | reverse complement strand
CCGACGGTTCGACAAGCTGCTGTCGTCCTCGATGTCGAAGGCGGTGAGGCGTGCGGCAAAGGATTCGGCGACGACAAGAGTCTCGTTGTCCGGCGTGATGACCATGCCGTTCGGGAAGGCGAGCTCGTTCGCCACCTCGCGGGCCTCGCCGTCTGGCGTGACGAGCGCGATCTTGCCGGGTGCTTTGCCGCTGGTGAGCACCTCGTCGAACTCGGCGAAGTCGAAGTTGATCGTGTTGACGTAGACGTTGCCGCGTCCGTCGACGGTGATCTCGCTCCAGCCGAGCGGCGAGATGTCGCTGAGATCGGCGTGCCGGACGCGCGACCCGTCGGGCTCGACCCGGATCAACTCCGGGCCCGTGATGAGCAGGCGTCCGTCCGGGAGCCAGTTCGTCGCCCAACCGAGTCCATCGGGACCTTCTCCGACCACGTCGCTGTTGCCGTCGAGGTCGACGGCGACGATCTGCCGCGTTCCCCAGTTCGAGAGCCACAGACGGCCGTCGCGCCACCGAGGCGACTCGGGCATAGCCAGGCCGTCGAGCAGTACGCGAGGCTGCATGGGCCCTCCTCCTTTGTCGCGTCTACCAATACAGACGCGA
Organism: Gaiellaceae bacterium; assembly: GCA_035640035.1. Taxonomy (GTDB): domain Bacteria; phylum Actinomycetota; class Thermoleophilia; order Gaiellales; family Gaiellaceae; genus 13-2-20CM-68-14. The sequence goes on along the minus strand of DASQWX010000211.1, from coordinate 4,436 downwards.
TGGAGGGCGAAGACTTATCGGTCGGCGTTTCCTGCGGATCGGCAGACGGAACAGTGGGGTACTTAGGCTGTGGTGATGGCGCGCTTGTACGCGGCGACCGGGGACGGAATCGCCCGGCTCGAGGAGTCGGGCGAGGCGTGGACGGTCGAGCTGTCCTTGCCCGGAAGCGGCGCGCAGTGTCTGGCCGTCGATTCGAATGATCCCGACACCGTCTACGCTGGCCTGCGGGAAGGTGGCGTGCGACGAACCGCCGATGCCGGCGAAAGCTGGGTCGACTGCGCGCTTCCCGAGCCTGGTGTCTTCTCGCTGGCGGTGAGCGCGGCCGACGGGGCGGTGTACGCGGGCACCGAACCGAGCCGGCTGTTCCGCAGCGATGACCGCGGCGAGAGCTGGCGCGAGCTCGCGGCGCTGCTCGAGCTGCCCTCTCGGCCGAGGTGGAGCTTTCCGCCGCGGCCGTGGACGTCGCACGTCCGCTGGATCGCGCCCAGCCCTCACGACGCCGACCTGCTCCTGGTCGGGATCGAGCTCGGCGGCCTGATGCGCTCGAGCGACGGCGGTGAGAGCTGGCAGGACCACCGTCCCGGCGCGCAGCCGGACGTGCACTCGCTCGCCTGGCACCTGCGCGTGCCGGGCCGGGCCTACGAGGCCGGCGGTGGTGGCGCCGCCTTTAGCATCGACGCAGGCGAGACCTGGGAGCCGGCCGACGAGGGCCGCGATCGCCACTACACCTGGTCGGTTACGGTCGACCCGCAGGACCCTGACTGCTGGTACGTGTCGGCGAGCACCGGCCCGTACGCCGCCCACGGCGGTCGCGACCCGCAGGCGCGCATTTACCGCCGGCACCACCGCGAACCGTGGCGGCCGCTCGCGGGTGGCCTGCCAGAGCCGCTGCCGGCGATGGCGTACGCGCTCGTCGCGACCGACGGACGCCTGTTCGCCGGCCTCGCCGACGGTCAACTCTGGGAGAGTCGTAACCGGGGCGACAGCTGGACGGCTCTGCGTCTACAGGGCGATGCGCTCAGCGCCCTGTTCGCCCTCGCCGGCGCGCGCGGCTGACCTCTCACCGCGGCGCGACCTGCACTCACCCGATCACGATGCATCGCATCGGCTGCCGGTCATTCGGCCCGCGCTGCGCAGTTCCACTAAGAGCTTGTGGGAGAGATCTCGCGAAGCACCTCGGTCCTCATTGCGTGCCCGCCGCTCAGCACGTCGAGAAGCTGCTCTCGACTTGCGTTGCCGCCGCTCGCGATCAAGGCGATGCGCCTCGGCATGAGCTGCCCGCGCAACCGAAGCGCGGCTGCGAGGGGAGCCGCACCTGCTGCCTCGACCAGGTTGCGCGTCGCCTCGATCATCAACGCTTGCGCTTCCCGGATCTCGTCGTCGCTTACGAGGACGAAGTCATCGAGCCACTGCCAGAGAATCCGTTGGGGGAGCTCGAACGCGGCGCGTGTCGCGAGGCCCTCGGCGAACGTCTCCATCCGGTCGTCGACCAGCCGCCGCTCCTGCCAGGAACGGAATGCCGCCGGCGCAGCCTCCGCCTGGACGCCAATCACTCTCACGGCGGGGTTGACCGCCTTGGCGACGATGCAGGCGCCGGCGGCGCCGCTGCCGCCGCCGACGGGAACAACGATCACATCGATTTGTGGCCGTTGCTCGAGGATCTCGAGCGTCTCGGTCGCAACTCCGGCGATCAGGAGCGGCTCGTTGCCGGAGTGCACGTAGCGGTAGCCATGCTCGCGTGCGAGCTGCTCACAGTGCTCACGCGCCTCGTCGTAGTCGCGGCCGTGGAAGACGAGTTCGGCGCCGAGGCCGCGCATGGAGGCGACCTTGACTGGGTTGGCGCTCTCGGGGAGGCAGATCGTCGCTTCTACACCGAAGAGGCGCGCCGCATAGGCGAGCGACTGGCCGTGGTTTCCGGTCGAGGCGGCGATGACGCCGCGCTCGCGCTCCTCCGCGTTCAGCTGTGAGACCAAGTTGACCCCGCCCCGGACCTTGAAGGCCCCAACCGGCTGGTGGTTCTCGTGCTTGACGAAGACCTCGGCGTCGAGCAGCTCGTTCAGAGTCGCGTAGCCATACAGGGGTGTCGGGCGCAGGTGAGGAGAGATCCGGCGCCGCGCCTCGAGCACATCCGCGAGCGTTGGCACCTGCCAGTCCATCGTACGCTCGACCGTAGCCGAAAGGTCAGGTGTGGGCGCCCGCGGCTTCGAGGGCTGTTCGGACCCGGGTCCCAAGGAGCGCGAGTCGCTCGACGGGCTCATTGCTAAAGACGAAGCGGACATGACGATCTGCGATCTCGCCGCCCCACCCGCGCATGGGCGTCGCCGCGACCTTCTGCTCGAGGAGGCGACCGGAGACCTCGACGCAGTCGAGCCCCAGCGCGGCCACATCGAGCAAGAGCGACCACGCTCCGGCCGGACGTACGGCCGGGAGGCCGTCCAGCTGGCGGAGCGTCTCGTCCCGCCGCCGTTGGAACTCCGCGTTCGCGGCTGCGATGTGGTCGTCGCGCTGCTCGAGGGCGACGCGGGCGCCGATCTGCCCGAATCCGCTTGCGACGAGACCGTTGTAGATGTGGACACGCGAGACGTCGTTCGCGAGCTCGCCCGGCGCGACGACCCACCCGATCCGCCAGCCGATCATGCGCTGCTCCAGGGTCGTCGAGCCGACGGTGACGGTCCGGTCCCGCATCCCGGGAAGCCCCGCGGGCTGCAGCGGCGAGCGGCCGTCGAAGAGGACGCTCTCGTACCCGCCCCAGTAGAGGAGCGACAGGTCGCGCACGCGGCAGAGCGAGGCGATCACGTCCCACTCCTCCTCGCTCGCGACCCAGCCGGTCGGAAACGACGCGTTGTTGACGAAGACGACGCGCGTGCGCTCGGTGACCGTGCCCGGCAGCGCATCCAGATCCAGTCGCCACTCCCCATCGGCGACGTGGAGGGGGACAAGCAGCGGGACGGCTCCGACGAGCCGCGTCCTGTTCAGCATGCCCGCATACGTGGGGTCGGTGAGGATGACCTCGTCCCCGGGATCGGTCAGGCAGAAGAGGGCGTCGAGCATCGCGTCCCCCTCGCCGCATGTGATCACGATCTCGCTCCGCCCGTCGTAACGCGGGCCGCCGCGGCGCTCGATGTAGGCTGCCACCGCCTCCTTCAGGTCGCTGCGGCCGGTGAACGGTAGCCAGCTGTTCGCCTCGTCTTCACCAATCGCCGCCCGAGTAGCCTCCATCGCCTCTGCCGGGGGCGGGATGTCGGTGTCGAGGTTCTCCAGGCGCAGGACGTCGGGGTCGTCGCCGGCCGCCGCGGCAACTCGGTCGATGTTGAAACCCGGGATGTTGGCGAGGCGCGCAACGCTCATCTTTCCTCCTCTCGCTCCGGAGCGAGCGTAACCCGCCGACGCCACGGATACCTAGCGTCGGGCGCCGCCGACCGCCTTCGGCGGGATCTGCTCGGGATGGGTCGTTGTCTTCGCCGCAAACTACGAGAGGTTGGGAGCGGGCGAGCAAGGCTGCCGACCCCGCCGCACGACGCGCTCCTAGCAGGCGTTGACGATGCACGGCCGCGCGATATAAAGGATTGATGGTGCGCGCATCGAGTCTCCCCACGGGAACCGTCACCTTCCTCTTCACGGACATCGAGGGCTCGACGCAACTCCTCAAGAGGCTGGGTGGAAGGTACGGCGATCTCCTTGCCGCGCATCGGCGGATCCTTCGCACGGCGGCGCAGGACCGGCGCGGCGAGGAGGTCGACAACCAGGGCGACTCGTTCCTCTTTGCCTTCCGGCGTGCGGACGAGGCCGCGAAGACGGCGATCGACGCGCAGCGCGCGCTCGCGACGCACGAGTGGCCGGAAGCCAGCGACGTGCGTGTCCGGATGGGCATACACACCGCCGAGCCGAGCGCGTCCGACGAGGGCTACTACGGCCTCGGCGTGCACCGCGCCGCTCGCATCATGGCGGCCGCCCACGGCGGGCAGACGCTCGTCTCGCTCGCGGCGTCGTCCGTCCTCGAGGACGCCGAGCTCGACGGCGCCCACCTCCGCGACCTCGGCGAGTACTGGTTGAAGGACCTCGACCGCCCGGAGCGTCTGTATCAGCTCGAGGCGGCCGGTCTGCAGAAGATCTTCCCCTCCGTCGCCGGCCAGCGACCCGCTTCCGTGGTCGAGCCCGCCCTCGACGGCGCGGACGACGCGCTGCTCGAACGTGACGACGCGATCTCCGCACTCGCGGAGTCGCTCGGAGACGTCGCGCGCACCCGTCGCGGTCGTCTCGTGTCCGTGACCGGCGAGGCGGGCGTCGGCAAGACGTCGCTGCTGCGACGGTTCTGCGCCGAGCAGCACGACGCGCCGCGTTTGGTCTGGGGCGCCTGCGATCCGCTCTTCACGCCGCGTCCGCTGGGGCCGCTCGTCGATGTCGCGGAGGTGACCGGCGGCGCGCTCCTTCACGTC
>DASQWX010000210.1:0-3858 GCA_035640035.1 Gaiellaceae bacterium | reverse complement strand
GCCGGCGAAGCCGCCTCACCCTCTGAACGGCGCCGCCAAGTCGGCGCCTCGGACCGGGCGCGCACCTCGTGCCGGCGCTCCCAGTGCGGCTCCGCTCGGCGATAGCACTCCATCAACTCCTTGGCCGAGAAGGGGCGCTCGTCCATCGGGTCGTGGTCCGCGTGGTTGCGGCGGCGGATCTCCAGCGGGTCGAGATCGAGCTTCGCGGCGAGCTCGTCGAGCACGCACTCGAGCCCGAAGGTGCCCTCGACGAAGCCGGGCGCGCGGAAGGCGTCCATCGGCGGCGCGTTCAGCCGGACGCCGTACTCGACGGTGCGAACGTGCTCGCACGCGTAGAGCATCTGCGCCGGGCCCGCAGTCGGCGGCAGCCACCCGTCCCACCCGAGCAGGCATGTGTACTCGGCGTCGATCGCGGTCAGGGTGCCGTCGGCTCGGGCGCCCAGCCGAAGCTTTTGGATCGTCGGGTTTCGGTTGCCCGAGTTCACGTTCTCTTCGCGGCGGTCGAGCCGGCAGTGGACGGGCCGCCCGGTCCGCCCTGCGAGCTCCGCCGCGATGAACGTGTAGTCGCCGGCCGCGCCCTTGGCTCCGAAGCCGCCGCCCATGAACCGGCAGATGACCCGAACCTTGTCCTTCGGCAAGTCGAACGCCGCCGCAACTTCGTCGCGCACGCCCCAGAGGAACTGGGTCGATGTGTAGACGACGAGAGTGTCGCCCTCCCATTCGCAGGCGGTCTGGTGTGTCTCGAGCGCGTTGTGGAGGACGCTCTGGGTTCGGTACTCGGCCTCGACGACGACCTCGGCCTCGGCGAGCCCCCGCTCGACGTCGCCGCGTTCGTAGTGCTTTGGCTCGGCGACGTACGACTCCTGCCGCAGAGCCTGATCGACGTCCAGGAGGGGTTCAAGAACTTCCCAGTCGACCGAGATCGCGGCAACAGCCTCACGGGCTTGCTCGATCGTCTCGGCCGCGACCGCCGCAATCGCCTGCCCCTCGTAGTTCGGCTCGTCGGTGAGGACTTCCAGGTCGCCCGGGCCGACGACTCCGCGCACCCCTGGAGCCTCGCCTGCCGACGCCAGATCTATCTGTTTCACACGCGCGCGCGCGTGAGGGCTGCGGAGGACCGCGGCGTGGAGCATCCCAGGAAGGCGGAGATCCTGCGTGTAGCGAGCCTGCCCGCGCGCGCGGGCGAGTCCGTCGACGCGCGTCGCAGGCCGCCCGACCGTCTGAAGCGGTCCCTCGGGCCACTGCTCGAGCGCGTCCTCCTCGACCACGACCCACTGCTCGGTGTAGCGGCCCTCGACCTCCTTCTCGGTCTTGATCAATCGCGCCATCAGTCCCCTTCCCCGTGCACCGCGACCGCGTGGATCGCGCGCTCGATCTTCGGATACGTCCCGCAACGGCAAAGATTCCCCGCCATTGCGTGCTTGATCTCGTCGGAGCTCGGGCTCGGATTCGCCTCGAGCAGCGCGGACGCCGAGACGATCTGCCCCGGCGTGCAGAAGCCGCACTGGGTCGCATCCGCATCGACGAAGGCCTCGACGAGCGGATGGCCCCCGAGCCCTTCGATCGTCGTCACCTTCCGGTCACCCACCGTGTGCACGAGCGTGATGCACGAAAGCACGGGCACCCCGTCGAGCTGGACCGTGCACGCCCCGCAGTGACCTTCGGCGCAGGCGATCTTCGTACCGGTGAGGCCGAGGTCGGTACGGAGCGCCTCGGCGAGCGTGCGGCCGACCGGAGCGTCGAGCTCGTAGGACTGACCGTTGACGTTGAGGCGAAGCGCCATCAACGCTACGCGTCCAGTTTGGTCGGCGGCACGGTTTCGCTGGACCAACGCTCGTTCCCCCTACGCTCCGTTCGCTCGGGGCCATTTGTACCCGGTGTCACGGCAAGGATGTCCGCAAGGTGGATCAGCCGAAACGTCGTTCGGCTGACGATGCGCTGGTCCGGCTCGTCGGCGATCTCCGGCAGCAGTCGCCAGAGGTCGCGGGCCGCTATCAGGAGCTCCTTGATCCGCTCGCGCTCGTCGACGTGGCCGTCGCGGTCGTAGCAGGCGTTGAGCGCGAGCCCGATCACGCCGACGGTGTCGGGCTGGCGCGTCCAGAGCAGCGGCGTCGCCATTGACAGGTATTGGTGGATCCGAGCGAACGCCATCGGCTGGGAGAAGGTGTCGCCGCCCTTCGGGGGGGTCGGGTCGAGAGGTGGCTCGCCGTCCGCGATTCGGTTGGCATTGCCCGCGAGCATCCCGCGCAAGTCATCCTCGTCCAGGCCCGATGCCGTCGCGGTCCGAAGGGCGATCAGGAGCGAGCTGGGCTGTTGCCCGTAGGGGAAGTCCGACGCATAGACGATCTGCTCGGGCGAGAAGACCCGGAAGACGGTCAGCAGGTCGATCGGGCTCCAGACGGACGTGTCGAAGAAGACGCCAGCCTTGCCGGCGAAGCGCTCGGCGAGCGCCGGCAGGTCGGCGATTCCACCGTGCGCGATGATCAGCTGCGCCTCGGGATACCGCTGGACGAGCGATGCAAGCTCATTCGCGATCGGCGGCAGCCCCCGGCCGCCATGGATCAGGATCGGGACCCGGCGTTCGGCAGCGAGCGCGAAGACCGGTGCGAGGCGTTCGTCGTTGAGGAGGAACCTTTGGGCGCGCGGGTGCAGCTTGATCCCCCGCGCTCCGAGGTCGAGGCACCGGGTCGCCTCTTCGATCGGGTGCTCGGCGAGGTCGAGGCGCACGAACGGGATCAGCCGGCCGCCCGAGCGCTTCGCGTAGGCGAGCGTCCGGTCGTTCGCGGCACGGAAGGCAGGGTGCCGGTCCGGCTCGTCGAGGCAGAACATGAAGCAGCGGGAGATTCCATAGCGCTCGTTGACCGCCATGAGATCGTCGTAGCCGCCGCTGAATCCGTCGATGTCGTGACCGAGGTGGACGTGCGCGTCGAAGATCTCGGCGCCCGGCGGCAGCGTTGCGGCGAGCTCGTGCGCGTACTGGTCGACCAGTGTCTGGGCACGCGCAAGCGCCTCGTCCATGACGTGTCAGTCTACGGGCCGAGCAGTTCTTCCCGGTGCCCCGAGCGGAGCGATGGCTGAACCCGGACCCGCGGAAATCCGTAGGATTTTTGCGGTCTATGGACGTCCTGATCTGCGCCGACCCGCTCCGCTCGCCCGAGATGCGCCACGAGGTGCCGGTCGTCGCGCCCGATCGGTTTCTCTATCTGGAACGGAACGGCGAACGGCACGTCGTGATCACGCCGTACGAGGTGGAGCGGGTCGAAGGACAAGACGGTCTGCTCCCGCATCCGTTCGAGGAGTTCGGCTGGGACGAGTTCGTCAAGCAGGGAATTCCGATGGAGGAGGTCGAGCTCGCGACGTACGTGCGCGCGGTCAGAGAGCTCGGCGTTCGCAGCGCGATCGTGCCGGGCTCCTTCCCGCTCGAGCTTGCCGACCGCCTCCGAGCTGAAGGCGTCGAGCTCACCGCCGACCGGGAGGCGTTCGTGCGGCGCCGGCGGGTCAAGACCGAGACCGAGCTCGCCGGGATCAGGCGTGCCCAGCGGGGCGCGGAGGCCGGGATGAGCGCCGCCCGCGAGCTGTTTCGCCGCGCCGAGGAAAAGGACGGCTCACTCATGCTCGACGGCGCCCCGCTGACGTCCGAGCGCGTCAAGATCGCGGTCCAGCAAGCGTTCACCGAACTGAACCTGCTCTCCGACGAGTTCATCGTCTCGCACGGTCGCCAGACCGCGATCGGGCACGAGATGGGCTCGGGAGAGATCAAGCCGAACGAGGCGATCGTCGTCGATCTCTGGCCGCGCGACCGGGACTCTTCCTGCTACGCCGACATGACGCGCACCTTCGTCGTCGGCACGGCCGACA
>DASQWX010000209.1:0-5126 GCA_035640035.1 Gaiellaceae bacterium | reverse complement strand
GATGGTCAGCGTCATCTCGAAGCACCGCGCGGCGGTCGGCAACATCGCGCACGCCGAGACGGTGCCGTCCGACCTGATCGGCGCCGCATTCGGCTGGTGGCCGGCGAACGGGCCCATCCGCGACGCGATTTCGGCCGACTTGCGGTACGCGCGCCCGGTCATCAAGGCCGTGATCGCCGCCGCGTAGGCGCGGCCCTCGTCCGAGTCGTACGGCAGGCCGCGCGACATCAGCAGCGCGCCCAAGTTGGCATACCCCAACCCCAGCTGCCGGTAGGCCTTCGCGTTCCTCTCGATCTCGGGTGTCGGATACGACGAATACCCGACCGCGATCTCCTGCGCGAGGAAGACGACGTCGACGGCGTGCTCGAGCGCCTCGACATCGAGCTCGCCGTCCTCGCGGCGGAACTTCATCAGGTTCAGCGAGGCGAGGTTGCAGGCCGAGTCGTCGATCGACATGTACTCGCTGCACGGGTTCGAGGCGTTGATCCGCGACGTGTTCGGCAGCGTGTGCCACTTGTTGATGGTCGTGTCGTACTGGACGCCCGGGTCGGCCGACTGCCAGGCCGCCTCGGCGATGTCGCGCATCAGCTTCTTGGCGTCGACCGTGTCGACGACGGTGCCGTCGGTGCGCGCCGTCAGGTTCCACTCGGCGCCGGCCTCGACGGCGTCCATGAACGCGTCGGTGACGCGCACCGAGTTGTTTGCGTTCTGGTACTGGATCGAGGCCCAGTCGGGCGAGTCGAGCGACATGTCGTAGCCCGCCTGCTCGAGCACGCGCGCCTTCCGCTCCTCGTTCGCCTTGCACCAGACGAACTCCTCGATGTCCGGATGGTCGACGTCGAGGACGACCATCTTCGCCGCGCGCCGCGTCTTGCCGCCGGACTTGATCGTGCCCGCGGAAGCATCGGCGCCGCGCATGAACGAGACCGGCCCGCTCGCGTAGCCGCCCTTGGAGAGCTGCTCCTTCGAGGAGCGGAGCTTGGAGAGGTTGACGCCGGAGCCCGAGCCGCCGCGGAAGATGATCCCCTCGCGGCGGATCCAGTCGAGGATCGACTCCATCGAGTCGTCGATCGAGAGGATGAAGCAGGCGGAGCACTGGGGCTTCTCCTCGAAGCCGACGTTGAACCAGACCGGCGAGTTGAAGGCGGCGAGCTGGTTGACGAGGATGAACTTGAGCTCGGCCTCGAACGTCTCGGCCTCCTCGTCGGAGGCGAAGTAGCCGCCCTCACGGCCCCAGCCGCCGATCGTGTCGACGACGCGGCCGATCATCTGCCTGACGCTGCGCTCGCGCTCGGGCGAGGACATGCGGCCGCGGAAGTACTTCTGGGCGACGATGTTCGTCGCCGTCTGCGACCAGAACTTGGGGAACTCGACGTCCTTCTGCTCGAAGGTCGGCTTGTCCTTGCCGGCGATGAAGGCATCGCGCAGCTCCCATTCGAGCTCCTCGAACGGGTCGCGGCCCGGGATCGTGAAATAGCGCTTGACGGCCGTACTGGCCTTCTCGTCAGCGACGGAATTCACGTACTCCTCGGTCGCTACTGCTGCGTTCTGGGTCCCTTCTACCGCCGCCATTCCTACCCCTCCTAAGGTTAGTTGCCGTTACCTGCTTGACGCCGGCTGCCGCGGGCGCGACGGCGGTCGAGCGGACCAGCCAATTTAGGGAGCGCGTCGGACGGAATTGCCCTCTGCTAACGGTCCGGCTGAGGCGTTGGCCGTCCGCGCGGGAAACGCGCCCGGACGCGATGGATCAGCGGTGGCGAGGCCGCCGCGAGAAGCGCCGCGGCCGCGACCGCGGCCAGGATCAGCAAGGCGAGTGGCAGCGTTCGGGAGCTGTCGGGGATCGAAGCGGCCGTGCCCGCGTGGGGAACCGCCTGGTCGGCGCGCTTCTGGGCTTCCTTGGCGCTCGTCGGCGGGCCAGTGCCGTTCCCGTTCGTTCCGGAGGTCGGATTGCCCGTGGAGCCCGGCCCGTTCCCGCTGTTCGGGCTCGTCGGCCCCAGCAGAGCCGCGTTGATGTCGTCCTTGATCGACGAGTAGTCGGCGAGGTCTTCCGGAACGTTGTTGTACGCCTGGCGGAGGCACTTCGGGGAGTAATGGCCGTTGATCTGGCCGTCCTTCGTCCAGTCCCGGATCACGCGCTCCCAGCACGGCGTTCCGGCGTGGGCGACGGACGGGGCCGCGGCCGCCAAGCACCCCGTGGCCGCGAGGACGGTGATGAGCAGACGGCGCATCTCGGAAGTCTTGCTGACGGCGCGTTAGCCGTTTGTTAGGAGGGCGAAACCACGAAAACGTCGGTAGCCTCCGACCGCATGGCTACTGCACTCGGGCGTCGTGCAAAGAGGCTCGACGTCTCGGTTCAGGCCCGCGCGATGATCGCTCCGGCGCCGCTGATCGCGCTCGCCTCGGCCGCCCTCGTCGCCGCGGCCGTCCTGTTCAGTGACGGCTCGTCCGACGGCCCGCTGATCTGGATCGGAGGGCTCGCGATCGTGGTTGCGGCGGCCGCCGCCGTCTCGGCTGCGATGGGCCTCGTCGCGGTGCCCGAGCTCACGCCGCTCGGCCTGGGTGCGGTCGGCTGCGTCGGCGCGTTCGTCGTCTGGCAAGGGCTGTCGATGCTCTGGTCGATCGAGCCTGACCGCACGTGGAACTACCTCAATCGCGCGGTCGTCTACCTCGCGTTCCTGCTGCTCGGCCTCGTCGTCGGACGGCTGCGGCGCGCGCCGGAGTACGCCGCCGGATGGCTGGCAGTGGTGACGGCTGCGGCGGTCTGCTCCGCCTTGGGGACGAAGATCTTTCCCGGCCTTTCCGCCGAGACCGAGCGCGTCTCCCGTCTCAACACCCCGATCGGCTACTGGAACGTGCTGGCCTTGCTCGTCGTCTTCGCGCTGCCGCTCGCACTCTGGATCGCGGCGCCGCCGAACCGGCCCGACTGGCTGCGTGCTGCCGGCGTCCTCTATCTGTACGCGGCGCTCGTCGCGCTGGTGTTGACCTTCTCGCGCGGCGGCCTCGCGGTGGGGATCGCGGCGGTCGGGCTCTGGATCGCGATCGGCCGGCCTCGGCTCGAAAGCGCAGCGGCGCTCGCGCTCGCGCTCGTGCCGACGCTTGCCGTCTGCGGCTGGGCGTTCTCGCGCCCGGGGCTGACCAAGGACGGCCAGCCGCACTCGCTGCAGGTGCACGACGGACGCTGGTTCGGGCTCGCGCTCGTCCTCGGCGGCGCCGCGGCGGTCGCCGGCGCTTTCTGGGCCTCGCGCTACGAACGGGCTCGCCCGCTGTCGGAGACGTGGCGCCTGCGCGCCGGGCGTGCCGCCGTTGCCGCCGTCGCGGTCGCCGTCGTCGTCGCGATCGGGGCTCTTCTCGCCGCCGGGATCACGCCCTCGCGGGTCCTGCACAAGTTCAACGAGCCCACCGCCACGTCGCAGGGGCAGGGAGCGAACAACCTGACGAACCTCTCCTCGAGCAGCCGCTGGAACTGGTGGCGGGAGGCGTGGAAGTCCTGGCAGAAGCATCCGGTCGTCGGGACGGGCGCCGGCACCTTCGACCTCACTCACCGCAAGCTGCGCGTGGACGGGACGGTCGCGACGGAGCCCCACAACCTGCCGCTCCAGTTCCTGAGCGAGACCGGGATCATCGGCTTCGTCCTCTTCCTCGGGATCGCGTTCCTGGGCGCCGCGGCGCTGGTCGAGACGCTTCGCCGGCTCGAGAGGGAGGACCGGCTCGCGGCCGCCGCGCTGGTTGTGGCGCTGTTCGCCTACGTGGTCCACGGGGTGGTTGACTTCGACTGGGATTTCGTCGCCGTGACGGCCCCTGCGATGGCGGCGTTCGGCGTCTTGCTCGCGGCCGGCAGGCGTGCGCGCGTCCGTGTGCGCGAGCGCCGCGGCCTGCTGGCGGTGGCTGCCGGTGCGCTCGCGGCGGCGACGCTCTATTCGCTCGCCTCGCCGTGGCTCGCGTCGCGCCGGATCGACGATGCGTATGCGGCGCTCGAGCGCGGGGACGCGGGCGCAGCAGTCGCGGACGCCAAGAGCGCGCACGATCTCAACCCGGTCTCGGTCGACGCCCTGCTGGCGTGGGGGCAGGCCGAATCGTCGCGCGGGAACACCGCCGCGGCCGGGCGGATCTACACGAAGGCGATCTCGATCCAGCCGGACAACTGGCGGCCCTGGTACTACCGGGCGCGGCTGCTCGCGAACGTCTCCGGGCCGAAGGCGGCGCTCTTCGACGCGCAGCAGGCGGCCGCGCGCGACCCGCGCGGACTCGCCGGAGCGTACGCCGCCTCGCTGGCTACGGCGCGGTAGCTCGCAGCCAGATCTGCGTCCAGAACACCGCCAGCAACCGATAGACGAAGGGCTCGGCGAGGTGGGCAGCGACCTCGCGAGGCCGGTTCGAGAAGAGGCGCTTGCGGTTGTTGTGGAAGCGGGTGATCTCGGTGAAGCCGGCCTCGCGGAGCAGCCGCTTCAGCTTGCGTGGCGAGTAGCCCATCTCGGTGACGCCGTACTCGTCGCTCGCCTCGCGGCCCTGGAACCGGTGCTTCCAGTTCGGCTCCACGAGCAGGAGCCGGCCCCCTGGCCGGAGCGCCCGCCGGGCAGCGCCCAGGACGAGGTCGGCGTGGCGGCTGTGGTGGAGGGCGTCGTAGAGAAGTGCCGCATCGAAGCGCCGGCCGAGGTCGAGGGTCTCCATGTCAGCGACCTCGAAGGTCGCGTCGGTACGTTCCTGCTCGGCGAGCTCGCGGGCGATCGCGATCATCTCCGGGGCGATGTCGTAGCCGTGTGCCTCGAGGCCGTGGCGGGCCGCGAAGCGGGTCATCCAGCCGGAGCCGCAGCCGAGCTCGACGAGGCTCATGCCCGCGTGCAGGTCGAGGATCTGGAGGACATGCCCGAAATCGATCAGCAGGCGCGCGGTCATCCTCGGCTCGTGATGGAACGGCTTGTTCCTCAGCCACGCGCGGCCCTCCTCGCCGATCGCGAGCGGGTAGGCGATCTCGGCCTGCTTGAGCTGGTCGGCGTCCGTCACGGCGACCGATGATGCACGTAGTAGCGCAATCCCGCCGCGCCGGCGTCCTCGGTTCGGGCGACCGTCCCCCCGGCTCGCTCGACGGTGGCGCGGACGTCCGGCTCGGGGAGCGCAAGCATCCGCAC
>DASQWX010000208.1:0-5198 GCA_035640035.1 Gaiellaceae bacterium | reverse complement strand
CGGCGCGCCCGGTCCGAGGTCGAGGTGACGGAGTTCGAGCCCGAGCGGCTCTTCACCCTGCACGGGATCTCGGGGCCGGTGCGGTTCACGGTCCGCCACCGGCTCGAAGATCGCTCAGGGCGCACCCACCTCGACATCGAGGCAGAGGCTGACCCGAGCGGCATCGGACGCCTGATGCGCCCGATGGTCGAGCACGCTGCGGCGCACGAGATCCGCAAGGACTTCGACCGACTGAAGGAGTTGCTGGAAGCTGGAAGCTCCGAGCCGGCGGCTTCGACCTAGGGACTGTCCCCGACAGGGGACTGTCCCCGCAGGGGCGCGGCCCAAGAACGGCTTCAGGGACAGTCCCCGTTCGGGGACAGCCCCTTTCAGACTTCGATCAGAAGCGCGTCGCCCTGCCCTCCGCCGGAGCAAATCGCCGCCAGCCCGAGGCCGCCGCCGTTGCGGCTGAGCTCGTTGATCATCGTTGTGACAATCCGGCCGCCGGAGGCGCCGATCGGATGCCCAAGCGCGACCGCCCCGCCGTTGACGTTTGCCTTCTCCGGATCGGCGCCGAGCAGCTTCACCGAGTTCAGGGCGACGGACGAGAACGCCTCGTTGACCTCTACCCGCTCGACGTCGTCGATCGACTTGCCCGCCTTCGCAAGCGCCTGCTCGCCGGCCTTTGCAGGCGTCCGAGCGAGGTACGCGAACTCGTCGGCGACGTAGCCCTGCGCGAGGATCGTCGCCAGCGGCTCGAGGCCTCGGCGCTTCGCGAACGTCTCCGAGCAGACGATCACGCAGCTCGCGCCGTCGTTCACACCAGGCGCGTTGCCGGCGGTCGTCGTGCCCTCTGGATCGAAGACCGGCTTCAGCTTCGCGAGCGCCTCGATCGAGGTGTCGCGGCGCGGCCCCTCATCGTGATCTAGATCACCAACGGAAACGATCTCGTTCTCGAAGAACCCCTCGTCCTGCGCCCGGACGGCGCGCTGGTGCGAGCGGAGCGCCCACAGGTCCTGGTCCTCGCGCGAGATCCCGAGCTCGCGGGAGACGAATGACGCCTGCTCGACCATGTGGCGGCCGTCGAAACTCGACGTCAGGCCATCGTGGGTCATCAGGTCGATCAGCGTCCCGTCGCCCAGCCTGTAGCCGAAGCGCGCTTTCTTCAGCACATAGGGCGCGTTCGACATCGACTCCATTCCGCCTGTGACCACGACTTGGACGTCGCCCGCGCGGATCATCGAGTCCGCGATCTCGATCGCGCGGATCGACGACGCGCAGACCTTGTTGATCGTGTCGGCGGGGACCTCGATCGGGAGGCCGGCGCCGACCGCGGCCTGGCGCGCGGGCGCCTGGCCGGCACCGCCCTGGAGCACCTGGCCCATGATCACGTACTCCACCTCGTCCGGACCGAGCCCGATCCGCTCGAGCGCGGCCTTGATCGCCGCCGAGCCGAGCTCCGTCGCCTCGTAGTTCGCGAGGCCGCCGCCGAGCCTCCCGAAGGGCGTCCGAACGGCGGAAACGATCAGTGAACGAGCCATGCCGAACCAGCGTAACAACCCGGCTCTGCGTGGCCGCTTCGGCTTAAAACCGGTCGTGGCTCGGCGCCGTATGCCTCTTTTTGGGGACCGATTCGACGATCGGAAGGGAGCTAGCTATGGCAAGACCTTCTCTTCGCGGCCGCCTTCTCTGGGTCGCCGCGCTCTTCGCACTTGCCGGTGTCGGCCTGCTCGCGACGGCAGGATCAGCGCCGGGCGGCACAGCCGTCGGTCATGGGAATGGGACGTACGCGGTCACGAACCTCGTCTCCGACGGGACGATTCCCGCAGCTCATACCGACCCGAATCTCGTGAATGCATGGGGCCTGACGGCCACCTCATCGTCGCCGTGGTGGGTCGCGAACAACGAGACGGAGACGTCGACGCTCTACAACGGCGACGGGGTGGCCCAGTTCGGCGCGACGCCGCTCGTGGTCAGCGTCCCGGGCAACCCGACTGGCGCAGTCGCCAACCCGACCGGCGACTTCGTCGTCTCGGCGGGTGGAGCGAGCGGGCCCGCGCGCTTCATCTTCGCCACGGAGAGCGGGACGATCCGGGGCTGGAATCCCGGGGTGCCGCCGCCGCCTCTGTCGACACAGACCGAAAAAGTCGTCGACAACTCCGCCGCTGGCTCCGTCTACAAGGGCCTCGCGACCGGCTCGGTCGGCGGGAACAACTTCCTCTACGCGAACGACTTCGTGAACGGGAAGATCGACGTCTTCGACAAGAACTTCGCTCCGGTCGACATGCCCTTCGTCGACCCGGAGCTGCCGGCCGGATACGGCCCGTTCGGGATTCAGAACATCGGCGGCCATCTCTTCGTGACCTACGCGAAGCAGAGCGGAGGCACCGACGAGGTCGGCGGCCAAGGGCTCGGCTTCGTCGACGAGTTCGCGACCGATGGAACGTTCATCGCCCGCGTCGCCACACGCGGCCAGCTGAACGCTCCGTGGGGGCTCGCTATGGCGCCCTCGAACTTCGGCCGCTTCAGCGGCGATCTCCTGGTCGGCAACTTCGGTGACGGAACGATCAACGCGTACGACCTCCAGGAGGACGGCACCTGGGCCCCTCGCGGGCAGCTCAGGACGGCGGACCACAAGCCGGTCTTCATCGACGGCCTCTGGGGGCTCGGCTTCGGCAACGGCTCCGGGTCGGGCGCGACGAACGCCCTCTACTTCACGGCGGGCCCGGACGACGAGTCGCACGGGCTCTTCGGCCGCATCGAAGCTCAGTAACACCTTCTCTCGGCCCGGCGGCGTCCTGCCGCCGGGCCGTCTATCCGTCGACCACGAGACCCTGGAGCGGTCCGAGCAACCGGCGCGAGCGGCGCGAGGCGCCGGGAAGCCGGACGAGGCGGTGCAGGAGCGGCTCGCCTCGATCTCGGCGGTGAAGCTGCTCCTCGGCAACCGGAAACCACCGTCCGTCGACGAGCTCGAGCGGCTCGCGCCCTCGCACCTCGTCGAGCGGCAGCTCGAGGTGCTCGGCCCAGAGCCGCTCGCGGGTCGTCCGGGCAAGCTCCGGCTCGAGACTGATCAGGTTGACCTCGGTGTCGTTGAAGAGCGAGTGCTCGTTCAGGTTCGCCGAGCCGATCGTCAGCCACCGGTCGTCGACGATCCCGATCTTGGCGTGGACATAGATCGGTTCTGCGCGCCCGTCTCCGTGTGAATAGAGGGCGCAGGCGAGGAACCGGCCGGCGCCGGCGTCCGCCTCGACGAGCACGCCGACCTGGCCGCGGCTGTCGTCGTTGCCGCTCTCCGCATGCGTGGGCAACACGACGACGATGCGAAAGTCGTCGCTGGGTGGCCGCCGGAGCTTGTCGACCAGGATCTGCACGATCTCCGGTGACCAGAGGAACTGGCTCTCGAGATAGATCAGTCGCTCGGCGGAGCGCAGCGCGCGCATGTACCCCTCCAGAATCCGGAACTCCCCGCGCGGGCGTGCCTCGTAGACCTTCTCGGGGATCGTCTGCACCAGCTGCAACTCGTGCCGGCCCTGCCGGCCAGGTGCCGGCGGAGCGGCAAGCTCCTCGCCGGTGACCTCGCGCCAGCGGAGACGAAAGTGCTCGGCGACATCCGTGACGACCGGGCCGTGGACGAGCGCCGCTGCGTCATGCCAGCCGAGGCCGGGACGCCACGGGTGCTCGGTCGAGTCGAACCGGTCGCCCGAAAACGTCGTCAGGTCGATTCCACCGACGGTCGCGAGGCGGTCGTCGATGACAACGAGCTTCTCGTGATGGCAGTGCAGCGGTCGCTCCTTCGCGTCGATGCCGACGCTGACGCCCACGCCTCGAAGCCGCTCGGCGACTTCGCGCACGGCCCTGCGCGTGGGCCGGAAGAGCGGCAGCGGAGCTCCGGCCCAGAGGAGCACTCTCACGTCGACCCGCTGGGCGAGCTCGGCGAGCAGGTCGAGCAGGACGACGCGCCGGCCGTCGCGCTCGAGCGCGAGCTCGGTCGAGAGGTACCAGCCGGTGATGTGCACATGGGATCGGGCGCGGGCGAGCTCGTCCGCCAGGCGCGGCAGAAAGCTGGCGCCGTCGACGAGGATCTCGACGTCGTTGCCGGTCCGCGGCGGCGGTTCTCCGTCGACCCATAGCTCCGCCGAGCGTTCGAATGCGCTCGTCCACCCCACGCGGCCGAGCCTGCGGCGGTGATGCCGACGAACCAGGCTCTCGATCCCGTTGCCGAGGGCGGTGTCGACCCGCGCGACCAGTTTCGAGTCCATGCCATTCGTTGCCCGAATGACGGCAATCCTTAATCACGAAGTTGACGAGGCCGCGCCCGCACACGTACGCTCGAGGGGATGACACCTGCCTCGCAGACTTGGGCCTGGACCTGGCGCCGCGAGCGGGGCGGGAGCATCGCCTGATCTGACCTAGGCACACAGCCCGTTCCGCTCGCAAGACCTTCCGCCGGAAGGTCTTTTTGTTTGCTCTGACATGAACGCAACCACCGTCGTCTCCACCGATCTCCTCACCCCCCTCGGGGCGTACCTGAGGCTGCGCGACTCGGGTGCTGCGTCGTTCCTCCTCGAGTCCGTCGAGCACGGGCGGTTGGGGCGGCATTCCTTCATCGGCGCCGGCTCGCGGATCGTCGACTTCGAGGACGCCGAGGCCCTGGAGGCGCCGGTCGTCGGCTACCTGGCGTACGACCACGTGGCGAGCCTCGAGCCCACCGTGCTCTTGCCCGAGCGCAGCCGCGACCTCCCCTTAAGCCGATTCGTCGTCGCCGACGTGCTCGTCCGCTTCGATCACGGGCTCGGGATGGCCGAGGTCCTCTGCGGCGATCCGGCGGAGGTGACGAACGCGCTGGGCGGGCCCCAGCCCGACGCCTCTGCGGGCGCGCGCGGCCGCTCTGGATCGACCCGCCGCCTTCCGTCGCGCCATGACTACGAGCGAAGCGTCGTCAAGGCGAAGGAGCACATCCGCGTCGGCGACGCCTTCCAGATCGTCCTGTCTCAGCGTGCCGAGCGGCCGACATCGGCGACGGCGCTCGAGCTCTACCGGTCGCTCCGCCGGGTCAACCCGTCGCCGTACCTCTTCCTGCTCGAGCTCGACGGCCTCGCGCTCGTCGGCTCCTCGCCGGAGACGCTGGTCAAGCTGGAGGGACGCCGCGCGAGCCTGAACCCGATCGCCGGCACGACCGCGTCCGGCGCCGGCGACGCTGAGCGCCTGCTCTCTTCGGA
>DASQWX010000207.1:0-10555 GCA_035640035.1 Gaiellaceae bacterium | reverse complement strand
TCGCGCACCTCCTCCGTCGTCATCTCGAGCTCCTCGGCGATCTCCTCGGGGCGCGGCTCCCGGCCGAGCCGCTGGACGAGCTGCCGCTCGATGTGCACGACCTTGTTCAGCTTCTCGACCATGTGGACGGGGATCCGGATCGTCCGGGCCTTGTCGGCGATCGCCCGGGTCACGGCCTGCCGGATCCACCAGGTCGCGTAGGTCGAGAACTTGTAGCCCTTCCGGTAATCGAACTTCTCGACGGCGCGGATCAAGCCGAGCGAGCCCTCCTGGATGAGGTCGAGGAAGCTGAGCCCGCGCCCGAGGTACGACTTCGCGATCGAGACGACGAGGCGAAGGTTCGCCTCGATCATCTGCGTCTTCGCCGACATGTCGCCCCGCTCGATCCGCTTCGCGAGGTAGACCTCCTGGTCAGCGGTCAGGAGCGGCACCTTGCCGATCTCGCGCAGGTAGAGCCGAAGTGAGTCGAGCGAGGGCTCGACCGTGAGGTCGAGCTTCGGTGTCTTCACCTCTTCCTCGGCGAGGTTCGGCTGCTCGTGCGGCGGATGCTTGTGCGTCTCGCCCTCGACGAGCTCGACGCCGTGGTCGATCAAGTAGGTGTAGAAGTCTTCGACCTGCTCCTTGGAGAGCTCGACCTCGTCGAGCCCGGAGGCGATCTCGTCGTAGTTCAGGACTCCCTTCTCGAGCCCCTCCTGAACCAGCTTCTGGAGTTCCTCGACCTCGGGGAGCGAGATTTCGACGGTGAGCATCGACCTCCGCGTTTCTCGTGCTGGTTGGACTCGGGGACAGACCTACGCAGACACGTGAAGGGGCCGAGCTCCTTGCGCCTCCCCGGCTCTCTCCCGCGCGGCGGCAATGTTAGCGCGGAAGCTCGGAATTTGGAAGAAATTTTCTAGAGGCTTGCGGCGAGCTCGCCGACGACCTCGCCACGGCTGTTTCGGACGGGCACGCGAGCGAACTCGTCGAGCTCATGCCCGAGGCGACCGAAGAAGGATGCGATCGCCGGCCGGAGCGCTCGGTAGCTCCCGTCCTGCGACTTCAGCACGACGCCGAGCCCGTCCGGCCCCGCAGCGCAGAAGAGGCCTTCGGCTCCGCCCTTGGCGATCCAGCCGGGCAGGCTTCGCATCAGCTCCGTGTCCGGCTGGCCGGCGCCTCCGACCAGGCCGGGATACGCACGCATCGCGTCCGCGACCCGCACGCCTCGCTCGCGCACCTCGAGCCGCGAGAACATCGACGCCACCCGCTCGAGCGGGAGCGCGAAGCAGACGACCCCGCAGCCGTCGACGGCCGTCTCGACCGAGCCGGCGTCGACCTCGGCGGCCGCCGCAATCTCCGCGTGGATCTCCTCCTGGAGCGGGTGGCCGCCCAGCCGGTAACCCTCGGTTTGCCAGCCCCGGGCGCGGCAGGTCGCAAGCATGCCCGCATGCTTGCCGGAACAGTTGTGGTAGATCGGCTCGGGGGGCCGGCCTTCCTGGATTCCGACCTCGAGGTCGTCTTCCGTCGCGGGGGCCTTGGCGAGCAGTCGCCTGACCGCCTCGATCTGCTCTGGCTCGGCGCGGTGGGAGGCGGAAGCAATCGCGACGTCCGCGTCGTCGAGATCGTCCCTGGAACGCACGAGCGGCAGCGCCTGAAACGGCTTCGCCGAGGAACGAAGCGACGCCAGGAAGGCAGGATCGCCGGCAACTTCGACGACCGAGCCGTCCTGGACGGCGACCGCGTGCACGAGATGGACCGATTCGACGAACGGGCCGCGATGCACGGCTACGCTGATCGCGTCCATGAGGCCGGAAGCGTAAGTAAGTGCCTGAATTGCCGGAGATGGAGGCGTGGCGGCGCGCCCTGAACGACCCGGTTCGCGCCTTTCCGATCGAGAGGGCCGGCCCCGCCCACATCGCGACGCTGAAGACCTTCGATCCTCCGCTCGGCGCGCTCGAGGGACGACGCCTCGCCGGAGCCGAGCGGAGAGGCAAGCGTCTGCTCTTCCCCACCGAGGACGGCGAGCTTGTCTTGCTCGTCCACCTGATGACGGCGGGACGCCTTCGATACCTGAGCTCCGGCGAAAAGGGGCCGAAGACCCCAGCGTTCCGGCTCCGTTTCGAGGGTGGCGCCGAGCTCGTTCTCACCGAGGCGGGTTCGAAGAAGCGCGCGGGCGTGTGGCTCCTCTCACCCGATGCCGCGGAAGAGGAGCTCGCCCACCTCGGTCCCGAAGCGCTCGGCGTCGGGGCGGACACGCTCGCGGAGATCTGCTCATCCGAGTCGCGGCGCCTCCACTCGCTCCTTCGCGACCAGCGCGCCCTGGCCGGGATCGGCCGGGCCTGGGCGAACGAGATCCTTCATCACGCGAGGCTGTCGCCCTACGCCCTGTCGCAGGACCTCACCGAGGGCGAGATCACACGGCTGGCCGAGGCGATCGACGCCGAGCTGTCCCGAGGGCTCGAGCTGCGCGAGCGCGGGGGCGGCGACCAGCGCGTCTACCGCGTCCACAACAAGCTCGGCGAGCCCTGCTACGTCTGCGGCGCGCCGATCGCGCGGGTCGATTACGAGGAGCACACCGTCTACTACTGCCCCGACTGCCAGACCGGCGGCCGCGTGCTCAAGGATCGGCGCCTCTCGAAGCTGCTGAAGTGAGCGAGATCATGCATGCTCTCTACCGGGGCGATCGCGGGCGAGCGCGGAAGCTCGCCGCCGGCGCCGAGCTCGACGTCTTCGAAGCCGCGGCGCTCGGCGAAGCCGCGCGTCTCCAAGAGGTGCTCGCCGCTGAGCCAAAGCTCGCAGGAGCAAGGTCGGACGACGACTTCACGCCGCTCCATTACGCGGCGTTCTTCGACGGCCCCGAGGCGGCACGCGTGCTCGTCGAGCACGGCGCGGACGTCAACGCCTTCGCGGATAACGAGCTCGGCGTACATCCGCTCAACAGCGCCGCGGCGGCGCAACAGTCCGAGGTCGCGGCGATCTTGCTCGAGGCCGGCGCCGATCCGAACGGGCGGACCCGCAGCGGCCACTCGCCGCTCGACGTGGCCCTCGCGAACGGCGACGCCGAGCTCGCCGCACTGCTTCGCTCGCACGGCGGCTAGTCGCGTTTCGCGACGTGGGCCCGCGTGACGCCCGCGGGCGTTGCGCACCCGAGCAAGGTCAATCCGGTCAGGACCTCCTCGTGGAAGAGCTCGAGGATCCGCAGAACGCCCTGCTCGCCGTCGACGGCGAGGCCCCAGAGGAACGGGCGGCCGACGAGTACCGCCCGTGCGCCCAGGGCCAGCGCAACGAGCACGTCGATCCCACGGCGGACACCGCCGTCGAGCAGTACCTCGACGCGATCTCCAACCGCCTCGACCACTTCGGGAAGGACATCGAGCGAGGCTGGCACGCCGTCGAGCTGGCGACCTCCATGGTTCGAGACGACGACGGCCGCGGCGCCGTGGTCGGCGGCGAGGACGGCGTCTTCCGCGGTCAAGATCCCCTTGACGGCGAGCGGAAGAGAGCACTCCTTCCGGAGCCACTCGAGGTCTCGCCAGGTCAGGGTCGCGTCGACCACGTGGCCGAAGCCCTGGCCGAGCGGCTGTAGCTCGGGCGACACGTTCGGCAGCGGCACGTCTCCGGGGGGAAAGTTGATCCCCAGCCGTAGATCGCGCTCTCGGCGGCCGAGGACCGGGAGGTCGACCGTGAGGACGAGGGCCCCGTAGCCCGCTTCGGCGACACGCTGCAAGAGGTCACGCGTGAAGCCGCGGTCGCGAGACCAGTAAAGCTGAAACCAGCGAGCGCATTCCGGAACGGCCTCGGCACACTCGTTCGGCGCCAGGCTGGAGAGGGTCGCGTGGCAGTAGACCGTCCCGACCGAAGCGGCCGCCCGTGCAACTGCAAGCTCGCCTTCGCGGTGGGCAAGCTGCTGAAAGCCCACCGGAGCGAGCAGAACCGGCAGCGAGACGGGCGCGCCGAGCACGGCCGTCGTCGCCGACGGCTCGTTCGCCTCGACGAGCATGCGCGGACGCAGCCGCCAGCGTCGAAACGCGGCGACGTTGTCGCGGAGCGTCCATTCGTCGCCCGATCCACCGGCGAAGTAAGCAAACGCGACCGGGTCGAGCAGCCGCTCGGCCTCCCGCTCGTAGTCGGCAACGTTGAGGTAGCTCACTCGGGCAGCCGGACCCGGAGCAGATCGTCCTCGACCTCCACCGACCCGCCCAGTGCAGCGACGAGCCGCACGGCGACGCCGGCCCCGAGGTCGCGCAGGTCATGTCCGAGGACGACGGGGGCCGAAGCGGGCGTGATCGGCGTGATCGTCAGCTCCGGGCCGTTGGCCGTGACGTCGACGAGCTCGACCCCGCCGTGACGCAGCGCGCATCGCGCTAAGGCGCTCACCGCTCGTTCCGTGGCCTCGAGGTCGACCCTGACCGTGGCGCCTTCGCCCCCGGCGCGGACACGGTCGTCGCCGAGAGTCGCCGAAGCAGCTTCGGCAAGCGCAAGCGTGTCGACCTCCCGCAGCGTGGGCTGGTAGCGGCCGGCCTCGATCCGGGCCGCGAGCCCGAGCTCGTCGAGGAGCTCGGCCATCTGGGCCGAGGCGGCATCGATCATCTCGACGTAGCGAGAGGCGGGATCCTCGAGGCCCTCTGTGCGGATCAAGGTCTTCGCAAAGCCGCTCACCGTCGCAAGCGGTGTCCGCAGATCGTGCGCGGCGAGGGAGACGAGCTTCGGAAAGCTGGAGTCTTCGGTCACTTCGATACCGTTGCTTCGCGATGAGCGACAGCGTTCATTTTCTCCAGGATCTGCAGGCATCGCCGCCGGAGGTGCAGATCGGGCTCTCGCGCGCCGGTGTCAGCGGCGTCAGAAAGGCGATCCGGATCCGCTACGGCGAGAGCGAGAAGCTGATCGCGGCCGACATCGACTGCACGGTCGACCTCGACCCCTCGCAGAAGGGCGTGCACATGTCCCGCTTCCCCGAGCTCTTCGAGGAAGCCATCGAGGAAGTCGTGATCGAGGAGGCGCTGCTGGTCGAGCACCTCGCCGCCCACATCGCCGGACAGATCGTCGAACGCCAGCGCGCCCTGCGGGCCGAGGTCAAGATCGTCGCCCAGTACCCGCTCGAGCGCCGCACGCCGGTGACCGGGCTGCGGACGCAGGAGCTCGTCTCGCTCGTCGGGCTTGCGGCCGCGTCCGAACGCGGCACGCGGCGTGTCGTCGGCGTCGAGGCGACCGGGATCAACGCCTGCCCGTGCGCGCAGGGGCTCGTCCGGGAGAGCTCGCGCGAGCGGCTCGAGGCCGCCGGATTCGACCCCGAGGACATCGAGCGGATCCTCGAGCTCGTCCCGCTCGCCACCCACAATCAGCGCGGCCGCGGGACGCTCTACGTCGGCACGGACGAACCGGTGAATGCCGAGCAGCTTGTCCGGATCGTCGAGGAGTCGATGAGTGCCCCAGTCTACGGGCTGCTGAAACGGCCGGACGAGCTTCACGTCGTCGAGCAGGCGCACAACCACGCCCGCTTCGTCGAGGACTCCGTCCGCCTCGCGCTGCAGGCGACGCTCGCGACATACGACCTCGAAAACACCGATTTCCTGTACTCGCGGCAGGTCAACTTCGAGACGATTCACGACCACGACGTGGTCGCCGAACGTTTCGGCCTTGCCGGCGAGCTCCGAGGCGAGCTCGACGGCGAGCGCGCCGAGCGCCATACCGACCTGCGCGAGTGGTTAGGAGGGCTCCGAGCCCGCTAGCCGGCCAGTCGGCGGCGCAGCTGCATCTTCGTCTCCGTCCCCGTCCGCAAGCGGCGGATGTTCGCGCGATGCAGGAACAGCACCGCCACCGCCGCCGAACTTCCGAACGCGACCACCGGCCACGGCTCGCGCAGCGCGAGCGCCACGACCGGCAGCGAGAGCGCGGCAGTGATCGACGCGACGGACGCATAGCGGAAGGCTGGGAAGACGACGATCCAGACGAGCGCTCCGATCCCGCCGACGACGGGAGCCACGCCGAGGAACGCCCCGCCGCACGTCGCGACCATCTTCCCGCCCCGGGCGAAGCGGAGGAAAACCGGGCGCGAGTGGCCGGCCATCGCCGCGGCGGCCGCCAGCACGCCCCAGAGGGAACCGACCCAGAGCGTCGCGACGAGGGCGGGCACGAGGCCCTTCAGCGTGTCCAGCAGCATGACCGCAATTCCGAGCCGGGCTCCGAACGTCCGCCAGACGTTCGTCGCCCCGATATTGCCGCTGCCGACGGTGCGGATGTCGACGCGGCGCCGGAGCCGCACGAGCCAGTAGCCGAAGGGCAGCGAGCCGGCGAGGTAGCCGGCGACCACGAGCAGGGCTTCGATCACGGCGTTATCTGGTATCGGCCGGCCCAGTCGTTGATCACGGCCCAGTCGAGGTTCGCGAAGAAGGCGTCGATGTAGGAGGCCCGGTCGGTCTGGAAGTCCATGAAGTACGCATGCTCGTACACGTCGAGCGCGATGAGCGGGGTCGCATTCCAGATCGGAAAGGTGTTCTGCGTGTCGCCGACGTAGTTGAAGAGCCGCCCCTCGTCCCAGTCGTACGCCGTCCAGGCCCAGCCGCGACCGGCCATCCCGCTTGCCTTCAGGTCACGGGCCCACTCTTCGACCGAGCCGAAGTCCCGCTCGATCAACTTGCCGATCAGCCCGCCCGGGGCGCCGCCGTCACCGCCGAGATGGTCGAAGTAGATCTCGTGGTTCTTGATCCCACCGATCGCGAACGAGAGCTCGATCTTGAGCGCCCGGAACTCGGAGTAGACCTGGTTCGCGCCGCCCAGGTCGACGGAGCCCAGCTTCTCGAGAATCTCGTTCCGCTTGCTGACGTAGCCTTCGTAGAGCCTGTAGTGCGCCTCGACGCTCTCGCGCGAGATTCCGTCGAGCTCGAGCAGCTCCGGCTTCAGTTGCCGGGGCGTGATCTCCTGGTGGTTGAACGCGAGCGTCGCCACGCCGACTCCTTTCGTCAGACCGGCGCGAGCATAGCCCGCGCTGCCGCGGTCGAAGGGTGTAGCCTCGACCAAGACGAGACGAAGGAGGAGAAGATGGCATTCGAAGTTCCTCCGCTGCCGTACGACTACGCGGCGCTCGAGCCGCACATCGACGAGCAGACGATGCGCCTACACCACGACAAGCACCACCAGGCGTACGTGGACAAGGCGAACGCAGCGCTGGAGGGGACGCAAGAAAAGGACGCCGGGGTCGAACATGTCCTGACGATCCTCGACGAGCTACCCGAGGACATTCGGACGGTCGTCCGCAACAACGCCGGCGGCCATGCGAACCACAGCTTCTTCTGGGAGATCATGAGCCCGGACGGCGGCGGCGAACCCGACGGCGCGCTCGCTCAGGCGATCGACGACACGTTCGGCAGCCTCGACGAGTTGAAGAAGGCGGTCAACGACGCGGGCGTCAACCGCTTCGGCTCCGGCTGGACCTGGCTGGTCTACGACGGGACCGGGCTGTCGGTCTATTCGACACCGAACCAGGACTCCCCGATCATCCAGTCCGACGAGCCGCTGCTCGGGATCGACGTGTGGGAGCACGCCTACTACCTGAAGTACCAGAACCGCCGCCCGGATTACCTCGAGGCCTGGTGGAACGTCGTCAACTGGCCGGCGGTCGCGGAGCGCTACGCGCGCGCGACCGGGAAGGTCGGCGCGACCGCGGGTTAGGAAGGCACGATTTAAGGGACAGTCCCCGTTCGGGGACTGTCCCTCGAAAGGCGCCTAGCTGCGGATGACCTTGCTCTTCGCCGCGAGGTAGCAGGTCGCGGCCTGCGCCGCCGGCAGGATCGAGCGGACGCGGAGCCTCGCAGGCAGCTTGATCCGGAACGTCGACGAGGTGACCTGGGTCGGTGCCGTCGTGGTCTTGACGGTCGCCAGCGTGACCCTCTTCAGAGTCACCCACTTCGTTCGGCGCAGCCGCTGGAAGACGACGTACTTGCCGACGAACGACTGGGCCGCGGTCACGGAGACGTTGAACTTGCCGCGAGCGAGCTTCTTCAAGGTCAGCAACGGAGCAACCTTGACCGCAACGGCCGGACTCGTCGCGCCCTTCAGCTTCGCCTGGTAGTTGGTGTTGATCGTCGGCTTGGCCGCGTAGCTGAACGCGCCTCCGGTCGTCGTCGTCGCCGAGGCCACCTTCTTGAATGGCGTCTGGCCACAGTCCTGGGCCTGGATGTCGACGGATTGACCGGTCTTCTGCGTCGACAAGACGCCGGAGAGCGTGCTCGTGCCGCCGTAGGTGACGACGGTCGGAGCCGCCTTCAACGTCAACGACGGGGGTGCCGCAGCAACCGGCGCAGCGCACAGCGCAGCCAGCACGAAGATCGGGAATGCCTTTCGCATCGAGTGAACCCCCTTTGTTTCGTCCTCGAGCGGAGATTCCCGGTTTCCGGGAAAAACATGCGCCGTGCTATGACTGGCCGATGCGGGCGCTGATCACCGGAGGAACAGGCCGGATCGGCACTGCGATCGGAGCACGGCTCGAGGCGGACGGCTGGGCGGTGCGCTCGGCAGGGCGCGCGGACGGCGACGTGTCCCGGCCCGGCGAGGCACGCGCGCTCGTCGAGCACGCCGCGGCCGAGCTCGGGGGGCTCGATCTGCTCGTCAACGCTGCGTCCGAGGGATTCGCGCCCGCAGGCGTCCTCGAGCTGACCGAGCGGGACTGGGATCTCGCTTTCGGAGCAACGGCAAAGGGCAGCTTCTTCGTCACGCAGGCCGCGGCGACGCACCTGCGCGCGTCGAGGGGAACGGTGGTGATGATCGAGGACGTGGCGGCCTACCAGCCGTGGCCGTCCTTCGCCGCCCACTGCGCCGCGAAGTCGGCACAGGCGATGCTGACACGGGTGTTCGCGCGGGCGTTGGCGCCCGAGATCCGTGTCTGCGGCATCGCGCCGGGGCCGGTCGCGGTTGACCCGGAACAGGAGCCGCGCCGGGCGCGCGAGACATTGCTCGGCCGGGTCGGATCCCCCGACGACGTCGCCTCGGCCGTCGCCTTTCTCGCCGCTGCCGAGTTCGTCACCGGCACTTCGCTCGTCGTCGACGGCGGGCGTCTGCTGCAATCCGGAACGTGATGACCGCGCGTAGAGACAACGAGATGGAGCTCGCTCTCGACATCCGAACTCAATCCACGCAGCGGGCTCAACGACCGCCGCCGGCCGACGAGTGCAGCGACGGGGAGCTGCTGCAACGAATCGGCAGCGGAGACCGCGAGGCGTTCGACGTCCTCTACCGCCGGTTCGTGCGGCCGGTTTTCGCGCTCGCGCTGCGCCGCCTCGGCGATCGCGGCCGCGCCGAGGACGCGACCCAGGAGACCTTCACGTCCGTCTGGCGGTCGGCGTCGAGCTACCGAGCCGACCGTGGCCCGGGAGCACCCTGGCTCTACGCGGTGGCCCGCAACGCGATCGTCGACCGGACGCGAGCGCGCTCCGAGCCTCCGGCCGAGGTGCCGGACGACCCGTCCGCGGAACCGGGGCCGCCGGAGCAGGCCGAGCGCTCCTGGCTCGCCTGGCGTGTCCACCGAGCCCTCCAGGATCTGCCGGAGCACGAGCGCCCGCTGCTCGAGCTCGCATACTGGAGTGGCCTTTCGCAATCCGAAATCGCCGATTTTCTGAACATCCCACTCGGAACCGTGAAGACCCGAACCCGAAGCGCTCTCAGTCGGCTCGCCGACGCCCTGGAGGACCTGCAATGACCCGCGAGCCCAACTTCGACGAGCTCGTCGGCACGGACGCGCCCGCCGAGGAGCGCGAACGGCTGCGCCGCGCCCACGAGCTCCTCCTCGCCGCCGGGCCGGTGCCCGAGCTTCCGCCTGGGCTCGAAGAGCCGAGCATCGGCGGCAAGCGCGAGCATCCTCGCGAGGGGGCCTTGCAGTTCCTGCCGCGGCGGCGCGCCGGCGCAGCGCTGGCCCTCGCCGCGGCAATCGCGCTCGTCGCCTTCGTCGGCGGCTACATCGTCGGGTTCCGGCACAACGGTTTCGCCGCGCAGTACACGGTCCCGATGCACGGGGTCGCCGGCGTGGCAGCCTCGGCGGAGATCAAGATCGGCAGCCGCGACTCGCACGGAAACCTGCCGCTGCGGCTCGAGGTCCGCAACCTGCCGGAGCTGAGGAAGGGGTACTACGAGATGTACCTCACCCACGGCGGGAGCAGGTTGACGTGTGGAACGTTTGCGGGCGGCGGGTCGTCAACCGTCAAGGTTCGGCTCACGGTGCCGTACCGGCTCAGGAACGGGGACGGCTGGATCGTCACCAAGCACGTGCCCGGCGAGGCCGGGCCGTCCCCCCTGGTGCTGACGACCTAGGGCGCTACGCGACCCTGCTCGACGAACGCCGAGTACGTGATCGGCATCTTCTCGGCGAAGAAGCGCTCGCAGGCCTCGGCGTAGCGGCGGATCTCCCGCTGCGCGGTCTCGGCTGCCCGAAGCGAGACGAAGTTCATCAGCGAGCGAGCGTTGACGGTCCAGTAGAACTCGGTGTAGGCGCCCATCGGCATCACGAGCCGTGCCAGCTCGCGGGCCACTCCCTGCTCGACGAGCCGGTTGTACGTTGAGTACGCGGCGTCGTAGACGGCCTGCAGCTCCT
>DASQWX010000206.1:0-19533 GCA_035640035.1 Gaiellaceae bacterium | reverse complement strand
CGGGCTAAGTTCCTTCGTCCCACGACGCGAGGTACTTGGACTGCTCCTCGCTGAGCGTGTCGATCTCGATGCCCATCGTCCCGAGCTTGAGCCGGGCTATCTCGCTGTCGATCTCGCCCGGCACCGGGTAGACGCGACGCTCGAGGCTCGCGGCGTTGGTGACGACGTATTCGGCCGAAAGAGCCTGGTTGGCGAAGGACATATCCATCACCGACGCGGGGTGACCCTCGGCCGACGAGAGGTTGACGAGCCGTCCCTCGGCGACCAGGTAGAGCTTCTTGCCGCCCTCGAGCTCGAACTCCTCGACGAACTCCCGGGCCTTGCGCGTCTCGGTGGCGAGCTGCCGGAGCGCCGGGATCTCGATCTCGACGTTGAAGTGGCCGGTGTTCGCGAGGATCGCGCCGTCCTTCATCCGCAGCATGTGCTCGCGGGTGATCACCGACTTGTCGCCCGTGGCCGTACAGAAGATGTCGCCCCTCTCGGCCGCCTTGTCCATCGGCTGCACCTCGAAGCCGTCCATCGTCGCTTCGAGCGCCCGCAGGGGATCGACCTCGGTCACGATCACATGCGCGCCCATGCCCCGAGCGCGGAGAGCGACGCCCTTGCCGACCCAGCCGTAACCGCAGACGACGAAGGTCGCGCCGGCGAGCAGAACATTCGTCGC
Organism: Gaiellaceae bacterium; assembly: GCA_035640035.1. Lineage (GTDB taxonomy): Bacteria > Actinomycetota > Thermoleophilia > Gaiellales > Gaiellaceae > 13-2-20CM-68-14. Next base: position 18,869 of record DASQWX010000206.1, on the reverse strand, counting down.
ACGGACGATCCCGTCGATCGTCGACTGCCCGGTGCCGTAGCGGTTGTCGAACATGTGCTTCGTGTTCGCGTCGTTGACGGCGATCACGGGGAACCCGAGCGCGCCGTCGCGCTCGAGCGCCTTCAACCGGATCACGCCCGTCGTCGTCTCCTCCATCCCGCCGAGGATGTCGCCGAGCTGCTCGCGCCGGTGCGAGTGGAGGACGCCGATCACGTCGGCCCCGTCGTCCATCGTCAGCTGCGGCTTGTGGTCGACCGCGGCCTCGATGTGCTGGTAGTAGGTGTCGTTGTCCTCGCCCTTGATCGCGAAGACGGCGACGTCGAACTCCTCGACGAGCGCGGCCGCGACGTCGTCCTGCGTCGAGAGCGGGTTCGAGGCGCAGAGGACGATGTCGGCACCGCCCGCTTTGAGCGTGCGCATCAGGTTCGCGGTCTCGCTCGTGACGTGCAGGCAGGCCGCGATGCGGTAGCCGGCCAGCGGCTGCTCGTTCTCGAAGCGCTCGCGGATCGCGGCGAGCACGGGCATCTGCCGGTCGGCCCAGGCGATCCGCACCACACCATTGGGGGCGAGTGAGAGATCTTTCACGTCGTGACGCTTGGTGGTGGCCATTCGGTCCTTTCGTTCTTGTGATCTAGATCATTAGGCGACGAGCAGGCGCTCGTGCTTGCGCTGCTCCCAGTCCAGGGCGGACAGCTGGGTCCCAGCGAGCCACGTCGCGATCGCGGCCTGGAGAGCGGGATCCTGCTGGAGCCGCACCGTGAAGGCGAGGTCGTCGATACCGACGCCGAAGCGGCGGCGAAGCTCGTTGAGCGAGCGAAGCTGGTTGAGCTCGAGCAGGCCGTACTGGCGATAGCCGGCCGAGCTGCGCGACGGGATCACGAGACCGGCACGCTCGAGGTAGCGGAGCATCCTGGGTGACCACCCGGTGCGCGCGGCGGCCTGGCCGACGGTCAGCGACTCCATCGGCCGAACCTTAACAGAGATATGTCAAGGTTGCGTCGTTCCCTCGCGGCCGTATTCGTCCTCGAGCCTGACGATGTCGTTGAGCTCGGGCGTCGAGACCTCGAGAATCGTCGTGTCCTCGAGCGCGCGGACGCGGTGGACGGTGCCCGGCCGGAAACGGAACGCGGCGCCCGGCCCGACCACTTCCTCCGCCAGGACTGCCTGGCCCGCCTCGCCGAGCTGGAGCTCGGCGCGGCCCTCCAGCACGTACCAGCTCTCGTCCTTCTCGCGATGGAACTGGAGGCTGAGCGCCTGACCGGCCCGGATGAAAAGCATTTTGCCGGCGTACTGCTCGGCCTTCGCCCAGATCAGTTCGTGCCCCCACGGCTTCTCGACCCGGTCGGACTGGTACGAGAAGCGATCGAGGCTCTCGAGATTAGGCGACGACAAAGGCCCTTCCACAATTCACCGATCCTACGCTCCTAGCCATTCGGGGTGGGCGCTGACGTACTCCTCGGCGACCCGCAGGTCCTTCGGCGTGTTGACGGTCAGCCAGAGGCCCTCGTGCCGGAAGGCTCCGAGCTTGCCCTCGGCCGCGAGCTCCGGAAACGCGGTCGTCTCGTGGTCGCCGCGCTCCGGGAAACGGGCCAGCGCCTCCTCGCCGAGGGCGTAGACGCCGCAGCTGACCCAGCACTCGATCGTCCCGCCCTCGGCGAATCCGCGCACGCGCTCCCCGTCCAGCTCGACGACGCCGAACGGCGACTTCGGCTGCGCGACGGTGATCGTCGCCGCGACCCGGTTCGTCCTGTGGTGCTCGAGGAGCGCGGCGAAGTCGACGTCGAGCAACTCGTCGCCGTTCAGCGCGAGTGTTTCTGCGCCCTCCTTGCGCATCCTCGCCGCGAACCGGATGCCCCCTCCCCGCCCCAGCCGCTCCGACTCCTCGGCGATCGCGATCTCGACCCCGAGCCCGTCGAGCGCGGCCTCGAACTGCTCGCCGCTTCCCTGATTGCAACTGACGATGACGCGGTCGACCCCCGCGCGATGCAGCAGGCCCACCTGCCAGGCGGCAAGCGCGCGCCCCGCGATCGGCACGAGCGGCTTCGGCAGGCCGCCGGCAGCGTCGCCGAGTCGCTCGGCCTTGCCGCCGGCCAGGATGATCGCCTCCACTTACTCCGCGAACTCAGTATCGCGCTCAGCCGTTTCCGGCAAGGCAGCCAAGGGCGACGACGCCCGTCCGATGCCCTCGTAGTCGAACCCGGCCGCGCGCACGGCCTCGGGATCGAGCATGTTTCGCCCGTCGACGATCAGCGGCCTGCGCATCGCGTCGCGGATCTCCGGAGACGCGAGAGAACGGAACTCGTCCCAGTCCGTGACGATCACCGCGGCATCGGCGTCGCGGACAGCCTCGCGCACGGAATCGCAGAGCGTGACGCCGCGCACGAGGTCACCCGGCTTCGCGACCGGATCGTAGGCGCGCACGTTCGCGCCCTCTGCCAGCAGCCGCGAGGCGAGGACGACCGACGGGGCATCACGCATGTCGTCGGTGTTCGCCTTGAAGGCGAGCCCGAGCAAGGCGATCCGCTTGCCGCGGAGCCGGCCGAGGTACTTCTGCAGCTTGTTGATGACGCGCCGCTTCTGGAGCTCGTTGACCTCGATCACAGCGGAGAGGAGCTGGAAGTGGTAGCCGGAGTTCGAGGCGAGCTGCTTCAACGCGTTCGTATCTTTCGGGAAGCAGCTGCCGCCGAAGCCCACCCCGGCGCGGAGGAAGTGCGGCCCGAGGCGATGGTCGAGCCCGACGCCCTCGGCGACCTTCTCCACGTCCGCACCGGTCACCTCGCAGACGTTCGCAATCTCGTTGATGAAGCTGATCCGCGTCGCAAGGAACGCGTTCGCGGCGAGCTTGATCATCTCCGCCGAGGCCACGTCGGCCCGGACGATCGGCGCCTCCATCTCGCTGTAGAGCGCCGCGACTCGGTCGCCGTCCGCCTCGGCAAAGGCGCCGACGACGACGCGGTCGGGCTGCATGAAGTCCTGGACGGCGTCGCCTTCGGCCAGGAACTCGGGATTCGAGACGTAGCCGATATGGCTCAGGCCGCGAGCCTCGAGGGCGGCGCGCACCTTCTCCCCGGTCCCGACCGGGACGGTGCTCTTCATCACGAGGATCGACCGGCGATCGAGCTGCGGCAGCTCGTCGATCACCGTCCAGACCCGCGAGAGATCGGCGTCGCCGGAGTAGGTCGGCGGCGTGTCCACGCAGACGAAGACGAGCTCCGCCGAGGCCGCCGCATCGACCCCGTCGAGAGTGAACGACAGGCGCTCGCCGTTCCGTGCGACGAGCTCGGCGAGGCCAGGCTCGTGGAACGGAAGCTCACCGGCCCGGAGGCGGTCGATCTTCTCGGGCACGACGTCCCGGATGACGACTTCGTGACCGAGCTCCGCGAAGCACGCCCCCGTGACGAGGCCGACCCAACCCGCGCCGAACACCGCCAACGGCTCCTTGGCCCGCGTGTCCACGACTGTCAGCGTAGAGGACGAAGCCCGCGGGCGATCGCGATCATCGTCTCGGGCGAGAGCGCGTCGTCGAGCGTGTTCACGACCCAGTAGGTGGCGCCGTTCTCCTTCAACACGACCATGTGGAGGTTCGAGCCGGAGTAGAAGAACTCGAAGGTCCTGTGTCCGAAATGCCGGATGAAGTTCTTTTCCCGGAGCGCCGGAGCTCCGCCCCAGTTCATCTCCTGGATCCCCCAGTACTGGCCGTTCACTCCGGTCGTGAAGACGAGCCGTACCGTCTTGTGCCCCTGGATCGAGTAGACCCGGGGGTTCGGCGGCTCGGGGTCGACGCGCGAGGTCCGGTCGATCACGGTCGGGTACTCGACACGGAAGGGCAGCTTGCGCCGAACAGACCGCATCAGTGAGAACGACGCGCTCGGGTAGCGAATCGTGTGTGGCGGCTGGTGGCGGGGCACTGGAGCCGACGGGCTCGCGCCGACGAGCGATCCGGTGTACGGCTTGCCGACGACGACGACGAGCGTCGCGCCGTTTGCGTAGGACGCCAGCCGCGGTGTCATCGGTCCCGTCGTCGAGTTGGCGAACAGCTTCGAAACCTGCGCCGCGGCCTGCTTCGAGTCCTTCAGGCCCGGGTCGTAGTAGATCCGCGTGACCGGATAGTTCCAGCCGCCCGGGGCGTTTGCCGTCAGCCGGTCAGGCGGCTGCAGGATCTGGTACCCACGGTCCTTCAGCTGCGTCCCGGCGACGGTCGCGGAGCCGTTGACGCCGTTGCCGTTCAGGACGGTGATGAAGATCGACTTCGGATTGATCCCGGTCACCTTCGGCCTGTACTTCTCGTCCAGGGCGGCGGCGTTCGCCTTCTCCGGGGCCTCGGGATCCGGGTTCATGAACGCCTGCACGGCGTCGGTGATGTTCTGCGGCGCCGTCGTCAGGTCGCTCTGGCCTTCGAGACCCTGGATCCGCACCTGGACGAAGTGGCCGCCCGGCAGGCCGTGGAAGAAGAGCGCGTAGTTGATCATCGTCGACAGATCGACGCCCTCGCCGCCGGCCCTGGCGACCTCGACGTTCTGCTTGAGCGACTTCAAGAGCGACGGGATGTGGAACTTCGAGTAGCGGGACATCTGCTCCTTCGCCGCGCGGACGAACAGCTGCTGCCGCGCGACGCGGAAGAGGTCGGAATCCGTGTGCCGGTAGCGGACGAAGTCGAGCGCCTGCTTGCCGCTCAGCCGCTGATATCCAGCCTGGAGGTTGATCGCGGCGTAGCCCGTCGGCCCGGTGTGGTTGTTGAAGTAGCGCCGGTCGACGTCGATGTACACACCCCCGAGCTTGTTGACGACCTGGATGAAGCCGACGAAGTTGACCATGATCAGGTAGTTGATCGGGACGTTCGTCAGCGCCTTCAGCGTCTCGAGCGGCCCGGACGGCCCGCATGTCGGATAGGCCTGGTTGATCTTGTCCACGAAGGTCGGATGCCCGGGGCAGTGGACCTCGACCGCGAGGTCGCGAGGAAACGAGAGCATCGAGACGGTGTGGCTGGCCGGGTCGGTGCGAATCAACATCATCGTGTCCGACCGCCCCGGGGCCTTGCCGTCCTGGTAGCGGTGGTCGGTACCGAGGACGAGCGCGACCGCCGGCTTGCCGGGCGCGACGTAGTCGAGGCCCCGTTTCGCCGCCTTCTTCAGCGCCTTCGAGTGAGGGGCAGTGGCCGCCGCGAAGTCGTGACCGTAGAGATAGAGACCCCCCGCGGCGCCCCCGGAGACCATCAGCACGATGACGAGGAGCCAGAAGAAGAAGCCGGCGACCCGGCGGCCGAACCCGCGCCGGCCAGGCGGCACCCCCCGATAACGGACCATCGGCGTCAGCGCGCCCGGCGGGAGGACCGAGTGGCCGTTGCCGTTCAGGCTGGCCCCGCGTCCGATTCCTCTCTTCAGCGTCGTCCGCATGTCGTCCCTAGATGTGCGAAAGCGCCCCGAAGGCGCCTACCGCCGCCCGAGGATAACCAAGGCTTCGGCTAGGTCGCGCCGGCATGCGTCGCGGCCAGTGCTGCCTCGGCGAGCTTCGTCCCTTCGACCATGTTCCTGAGCTTTTCGTACGCCACCTCCCAACTGCGCGTGCGAAGACCGCAGTCCGGGCAGACGTGGATTCGCTCGGGATCGCCGAACACCTTCACGGCGTAGAGAATCCGGTCCCGGACGAGCTCGGGCGACTCGATGAAGTCCGTATGGATGTCGAGGACGCCGAGCCCGAGGATCGGCTCGTAGGACAGATCCCGGAACTTCGAGATCACCTCGTAGCCGGGACGGTCGGCGCCCGATGTTCCGAGCTCGCGGCTGTCGTAGTTCGCGAAGCCGACGCAGAACTGCCGGCAGCCGTGCATCTGCTCGATCGCCGGGAAGAAAAGGTCGTAGTCCGAGAAGCAGAGATGGGTCGAGAAGAAGCAGTCGAGCCCCTCGACACTCTCGTTGAAGCTCTCGACGAAGATGTCGAGCTCGTCGGCCTCGGTCGAGGCGCCCGGCTCGTCGATCTGGATCCACTTCGCCCCGAGCTCGATCAGGGACTCGAGATTCGGGCGGATGACGTTGCGCGCCAGGTCGTTGGCGAACGTCCGGCGCGCGCCGAGCTCCTCGTTGCGGCCGTGTCCGGCGCCGATGCGTCCGGTCTGCGGCCCGTAGTGCTCGTCGTAGGACCAGACCGCGAGCGTGTAGGCGCCTGTGACCGGAATCTTGAGGTCGTGATCCGCGACCGACTGGAGAAACTGGAACTCGTCGTTGTGGTATGGCTCGCGCAGCGAGGGCTCTTCCACGACGGCGGCCTTCGAGTAGTACTTGTTGTCGAAGCTGCGCACGGTCCCGCGCGGCTCGAATCCGTTGGAGTGGTCGACCGCCCATGCGTACATCTCGGTCCGCTGCTGCTCGCCGTCGTAGACGACTTCGACGCCGGCACTCTCGAGCAGCCTCAGCGCATAGCGGCTCGCCCAGTGCCCCAGCTCCGCCTTGTCCGCCTCGCCCCGCTGAAGCGTGTCGACGAGCTCCTCGTGGCCGGCGACGCCGACCTTCTCGCCCCAGCTGCGCGCGTGCTCGATATCGCTCTCGTCGAGCGGTCTGCCGGCCGAGGCTTTGACGAGCCACGGCGGCTTTGCGAGCGACCCGATCTCGTGCGTCAGGAGCTTCATGCCGCAGCCTCTACGCTAGCCGTCTTTGCCCTGCCGAGGCGCAGCAGCTTCTCGCGCGCGATCGGCTCGGAGACGAACTGGAGGTCGCCGTTCGGGACGAGCGCAAGCTGCTCGACCTCGCGTTCGTTCTGCAGGCGCTCGGCGAACTGCGCGAGCTCACGCGGATCCTCGAGCGTCGAGCTACGCGCGTCTATCACTCCGGCCAGCACGAGCTTGTCGACGCCCTTGGGCAAGTCGGTCAGGTGGGTTGCGTAAAAGTCGATGCCGAGAGCGTCCACCGGCAGCTCGGCGAGTCCCTGCTCGAGCGGTTTCCGCGCGTCGCAAAAGGTCAGCTGCAGCGCCAGCTTCGGACCCCCGGCGAGCGCGGCGAGCGGTTCTTCGAGCTCGCTCGGCGACGTTGCTTCCTCGCGGCCGAAGAAAGGCTCGGCGAGCACGACGAGCTCCGCCTCGATCCTGTCCAGGATCGGCTTGAGGACGTTCTCGGCGATCGTCCTGGCCGTGACGCCGGTCCCCTGTGAGAGAGCGAATGGTGACGGCAACGTCACCAGGCGCGGCCCCGGCAGTGGAGCCACGTAGCGGTCGTCGCGCGCACCCGTCAGCTTCGGCGTGGCCGTCGCCGCATGGGGCGCGCGGTAGAAGGTGTTCGTGTCGAGGAAGCGCGTCAGTGCGCCGGTTTCGAGCCCTTCCGCGGCGTCGAGCACCGGACGGAAGAGATCCTGCCAGCGCAGCATGCCGTCGGTCAGCAGGTCGAGCCCCGCCTGCTGCTGGACCGAGACCAGTCCTTCGAGGTCCCGCGCCACCTGCTGGTCGACCGCCTCTTGCGTCGTCCGACCCCGGTCCAGGTCGCGAGTCGCCTGGACGAGCGCCTCCGAGCGGGGGTACAGGCCGGGAGCGAAGGCCTGCATCAACTTCTCCCCGCCGCCGACAACTGATTCTCCGCGGCCTTGATTCGCTGCTCGACCTGCCAGCGATCGGCCTCCGACTCGCCGCGGTCGAGCCGCTCGAGCTCCGCCCTCGCATCCTCGAGCTGGCCCTCTGCGATCGCAGGATCGATCTCGCGAACGTTGACGGCGGTGTCGACGAGGGCGAGCGCCCGATCTTGCTCGACCGTGAAGAAGCCGGGTCCGGTCGCGAACTCGTGGACCTCTTCTGCATCGCGGTCCGTGTAGACGCGGGTCGAGCCCGCTTTCAACAGCGCGATCAGCGGCGCGTGGCGGGCGAGGACGCCGATCTCCCCGTCGGCACCGGGAACGATGACCATTTCTGCCTCGTCTTCGAAGACAGCCCCGTCGGGCGTCGTCAGCGAGATCGAGAACGTGCGGCGGCCGTCAGCCAACGGACCTTACGCCGGGACCGCTTCCGCCTCTTCGGCCCGTTCCTCGGTCTCCGCCTCCGCTTGCGGCTCCTCGGCCTCTCGCTCGGGCTCGCCGCCGTGCTCGCGCGCCTTGGCGACGGCGTCGTCGATCGTCCCGACCATGTAGAAGGCCTGCTCGGGCAGGTCGTCGTGCTTGCCGTCGAGGATCTCCGTGAAGCCGCGAATCGTGTCCTCGAGCTTCACGTATGTGCCCGGCTGGCCGGTGAACGCCTCGGCGACGAACATGGGCTGTGAGAGGAAGCGCTCGATCTTCCGTGCACGCTGGACGATCAGCCGGTCCTCGTCGGAGAGCTCGTCTATTCCGAGGATGGCGATGATGTCCTGCAGCTCCTTGTAGCGCTGGAGCACTTCCTGGACGCGGGTCGCCGTCTCGTAGTGGTCGTCCGAGACGATTCCCGGCTGAAGCGCGCGGGAGCTGGAGTCGAGCGGGTCGATCGCCGGGTAGATCCCCTTCTCCGAGATCGAGCGTGCCAGCGTGATGAAGGCGTCGAGGTGGGCGAACGTGTTGGCCGGCGCCGGGTCGGTGAGGTCGTCGGCCGGCACGTAGATCGCCTGCACCGACGTGACCGAGCCGGCGCGAGTCGAGGTGATGCGCTCCTGCAGCTGGCCCATCTCGGTCGCGAGCGTGGGCTGATAGCCGACCGCGCTCGGCATGCGCCCTAGCAGCGCCGAGACCTCCGAGCCTGCCTGGACGAAGCGGAAGATGTTGTCGATGAAGAGCAGCACGTCGGCGCCCTCGTCGCGGAAGTACTCGGCGATCGTCAGACCCGTCAGGCCGACGCGCAGGCGGGCTCCCGGCGGCTCGTTCATCTGCCCGAAGACGAGGGCCGTATCCTTGAGCACGCCCGATTCCTCCATCTCCAGATAGAGGTCGTTGCCCTCGCGCGTGCGCTCGCCGACGCCCGCGAAAACGGAGTTCCCCTGGTGCTCCCGCGCGACGTTGCGGATCAGCTCCTGGATCAAGACCGTTTTGCCGAGGCCTGCGCCTCCGAACAGGCCGACCTTCCCGCCCTTGATGAACGGGGCGATCAGGTCGACGACCTTGAGACCCGTTTCGAAGACCTCGGTGGTCGGGTGGAGAGCCTCGAAGGTCGGCGGGTCGCGGTGGATCGGCCATCGCTCCTCGGCCTCGATCGGGTCGTCGGTGTCGATCGGCGCGCCGAGCACGTTGAAGATGCGGCCCAGCGTCGCCTTGCCGACGGGCACCGAGATCGGCGCGCCGGTGTCGATCACGTCGACGCCGCGCGGAATGCCGTCGGTCGAGTCCATTGCGACTGCACGGACGCGGTCATCGCCTAGGTGCTGCTGAACCTCCGCGATCAGCTCACCTTCCCGGCCGTCCTCCGACGGGACGGCGATCTTCAAGGCCGTGTAGATCTCCGGCAGGCTCTCTGTGAAGGCGGCGTCGATGACGACGCCCTTGATCTCGATCACCTTGCCGACGTTCTGCTGCTCAGGCATGCGTCTCCTCGAGGATCGGAAGCGGGCGACCTCGGAGGCGCCCCACCAGCGCCCGCAGTCTAGCGAAGCGCGGTTTCTCCCTGTCCGGTAGGAAGTTCGCTTCCTCCCACGATCGCGACAGCGCCGCCACCCGGGCGGCGTGATCGAGGCTTCAGACGTACGAGGTGACGAGTGACGGAATCGGCATCGCCGTTCACGATAGTGGTCTCGCGAGGCGCCGGAGTGTTACGGCGGCTACTGAACGCCGCCGGCAAGGCCGACGGGTACCGGCTTGATCTGTTGGAGCCGCAGGTTCCGGACGATCCGCTGATCCTGCTGCTCGGAGCCGGTGAGATGCCGAATCGTGAACTCGACGCTCGGCCTCGGCCTGTGCGACCGCGGTGCGGCGAACGTCGCGACGGCGGTCGCGACAAGGAGCATCGCGGCGATCCCGCCGGCCTGGACCGCCCGCAGCCGCGTCCGGCCCCGGTGCGGGATCAGGATCTGGCGGCTCGGCTGGTCGAGGGGCGATGTCCTCAGCGCAAGCGTCGCCGCTTCGGCGGCGCGGGCGAAGTCGCGACAGCTTGCGCACCTGGCGAGGTGCGCGGCGAGCCGTGTGCGACCAAGCTCGCTCAGCTCGCCGTCGAGCTGAAGGGAGATCAGCTCACGGGTGCGGCCGCACGCGTGGTCCGAGAACGCAGATTCGAGCATTTCTCTATCTGACGCCAAGGTTCCGTCGGAGTTAGGACAGATTCAGGAAGAAACTAGAACAACGAATGCTTCGTATCGGCAAGAACCCCGATCACAATAAGTAAACATCCCAGCACGACGAACACCGCGGACGAGGCGAGCGTGTCTTCGCGCTCGTCCGGGGTCGCCCAGCGAAGAGAGCGGGAGCCGAACAGCAGAAAGCCTCCCTCCCCTTTGTGGCGCACGGGCCCGCGGTTGCCGATGAAGAAGCCGATCACGATCAAGCCACAGCCCACGAGGTAGAAGCCGACCGCGACCGAGCGGCCGAGCGAGGCCCCGAGGAGAAGCCCGATCGCAAGGGAGACGACGACCGTGATCCCCGCTGTTCCGGCGAGGAGCGTCGCGAAGCGGCGGAAAGCCGCGCGCAGCATGTCCTAGCTCACGACGGCTTCGGCTGTCGGGCGGCGAAACTCTTCCTCGCTCAGCGGCCAGCGCTCGAGCGGATAGTGGCACTTCGCGAGGTGATCCTCGCCCATCGGTCGCAGGATGGGCTCCTCGACGTCGCAGTGTCCCTCCCGGAAGCGGGGGCAGCGCGGGTGGAACCGGCACGCGTTCGGCGGGTTGAGCGGGCTCGGCACGTCCCCTTCGAGCACGACCGGCTTCCGCTGCCGACCCAGCTCTGGATCGGGGATCGGCACCGCCGAAAGCAGCGCTCCCGTATACGGGTGCTTCGGCTCTCGATAGAGCGTCGTTCCGCCCGCGAGCTCCGAGACCTGGCCCAGGTACATGACCATCACCCGGTCCGAGATGTGGCGGACGACGTTCAGGTCGTGGGCGATGAAGACGTACGTGAGGCCGAAGTCGCGCTGAAGATCCTTCAGCAGGTTCAGGATCTGGGCCTGGACCGAGACGTCGAGCGCCGAGACCGGCTCGTCGCAGACGATCAGCTTCGGGTTGACGGCCAGCGCTCGCGCGACCCCGATGCGCTGCCTCTGGCCGCCGGAAAACTCGTGCGGGAAGCGGTTGTAGTGCTCGGGGTTGAGGCCGACGACTTCGAGCAGCTCCTGGACCCGGCGCTTCGTCTCGGCCTCGGTGCCGAGTTTGTGGACCTCGAGCGCCTCGGCGACGATGAACCCGACGCGCTTGCGCGGATTGAGGGACGCGTACGGGTCCTGGAAGATCATCATCATCTCGCGCCGGATCGGGCGCATCGCCGCGCGCGAAAGCTTCGTGATGTCGCGGCCGTCGAAGACGATCCGTCCACCGGTGGGCTCGAGCAAGCGCATGACGCAGCGCGCCATCGTCGACTTGCCGCAGCCGGACTCGCCGACGACGCCGAGCGTCTCGCCCGGCTTGACCGTGAAGCTGACTCCGTCGACCGCCTTCACCGAGGCGATCTCCTTCTGGAAGATGATGCCGCGCGTGACGGGAAAGTGCTTCTTCAGATCCTCGACGATCAGGAGGTCGTTGCCACTGCGCGGCATGGTCTCGTTGGTCGTCGCCGTCGCCGTCTCCGTCATCAGCTGGCCTTCGCCATCGTGCCTGCGAGCAGCTTCTCCGCTTCGCGATCCTTGGTTTCCTCGTCGAGGTGACAGGCGGCAAGGTGTTGCGGATCGTCGCTCAGCGGCTCGAGCGGCGGGTCGGTCTGCTTGCACACGTCCATGACGTACGGACAGCGGGGATGGAAGCGGCATCCCTTCGGCGGGCGCAACAGCGACGGCGGCTGCCCCTTGATCTGGACGAGCCGGTCGGTGTCCGTGTCGAGCCGGGGAAGCGAGCCCAGCAGGCCCCACGTGTACGGCATGTGCGGCCGGCCGAAGATCTGCTGGACCGGCGCGTGCTCGGCGACTTCGGCCGCGTACATGACGACGACGTCGTCGGCCGTCTCGGCGACGACGCCGAGGTCGTGCGTGATGATGATGATCGCCGAGTCGAACTCGCGCTGAAGCCTGTTCATCAGGCTGAGGATCTGCGCCTGCGTCGTGACGTCGAGGGCCGTCGTCGGCTCGTCGGCGATCAGGAGGTCCGGATCGTTGATGAGCGCCATCGCGATCATCACGCGCTGACGCATGCCGCCGGAGAACTGATGCGGGTAGTCGTCGACCCGCCGCTCGGCGCGCGGGATTCCAACCGCCTTCAGCAGCTCGACCGCCCGCGCCCTGGCCTGCTTCTTCGTCACGTCCTGGTGGAGTTGAACCGCCTCGACCAACTGGTCGCCGATCTTGTGCACCGGGTTCAGCGACGTCATCGGGTCCTGGAAGATCATCGCGATGTCGTTGCCGCGGATGTCGCGCAGCCTGCGCGCGCTCATCCCGAGCAGATCCTCGCCCCGGAACAGCGCCTCGCCGCTCGAGATCGTGTTCCTCCGGTTGTTCAGGCCCATGATCGTCAGGCAGGTGACGCTCTTGCCCGAGCCCGACTCGCCGACGATGCCCAGCGTCCGTCCCTTCTCGACCGAGAAGGTCACGCCGTCGACCGCCTTGACGATCCCGTCGTCGGTCGAGAAGTAGGTCTTCAGATCCCGAACTTCGAGCAGCGCCACCGGCTCGCCTCCGTCAGGAAAGCCTGATGCGCGGGTCGATTGCCGCGTATAAGAGGTCGACGATCAGGTTGAAGAAGATGATCGCGACCGTGCCGAAGACGACGATCCCCTGGGTCGTCGGCAGGTCGAAGTTGTCGAGGCTCAGGCGCAGTTGCCGGCCGAGACCGGGAAGGTCGTAGATGTTCTCGGTGAAGATCGCCCCGCCGAGGCCGAGGGCGATGTCCATGCCAAGCATCGTGACGACCGGGAGCATCGCGTTTCGCAGAATGTGAGACGTCAGGACGCGCCGCTCGGGCGCCCCCTTGGCGCGCGCGGTCCGCACGTAGTCCTCGTTCATGGTCTCGATCACGTTCGCCCGGATCATCCGCACGTATAAGGCCGCGAAGAGAATCGCGAACGTGACCCACGGGAGAATCAGGTGGTAGAACCACTGCACGGGTCCAGCGCAGGTTGCTCCCGACGGCGGACTGATCATGTTGCAGTACTCGCCGAGCGGGAAGATGTGCACCTTGAAGGCGAACAGGTAGAGGAAGATCAGCCCGATCCAGACCGGGTGCGCGGAGATACCGATCAGCACGAAGGTCATGGAGGCGCGGTCTAACAACGACCGCGGCCGCAGAGCCGACAAGATCCCGATCGGGATGGAGATCAAAAGCCAGGTGATCGCGCCGCCGAAGACGAGCGAAGCCGTCACCGGGGCCGCGTGGCCGACGATGCTGTTCACCTGCTGCCGGTTGGCGAACGAGATCCCGAGCGAGGGGGTCTTGATCGGGCTTCGTCCGTTGACGAGTCCGTTGAAGTCGATCGGCAGCAGGCGCCCCATGAACTTCCCGTACTGCGTGTAGACCGGCCTGTCCAGGCCGAGGTAGTGCTCCGCCTGCGCGACGCAGTCGGGCGTCACGCGCTGGCCGCACGCCCTGGCAGCCGGATTGGTCGGAATCAGGAAGAAGATCACATAGGTCACGATCGTGACCGCGACGAACAACACGACCGCCCAGAGGAGTCGCCTGATGAGGTACCGGATCACGGGCGCTGTCTCATTGGGGGTCCGAAGACTTTACAAGAGAAGGGAAGGCGCCGGCCGAAGCCGGCGCCTTCATTGGAACCACGACGTTACTCCGAACGATTCCTACTTCTTGCACAGAAGCGTGAAGTCAGGGCTCGCGTAGATCGGCTGGAACGTCCAGCAGCCGGTCTTCGGGCCGATGAAGTCACGGTTGTTGAAGTTGATCCAGTAGGCGTTCGGCACGATCTTCTTGGAGATCGCGATGTCGAGGTTGCCGTACGTGCTGTACCGCTTCGCGCCGACGAGCCTGTTCGCGGCGTTCATCAAGCGGTTGTACTTCGCGTTGTTGAGGTACGCGTAGTTGTTGTTGTTGTTGTCGTGGATGTTGTTGCCGTTGAGCAGGACGTCCACGAAGTCGAACGGGTCTGGGTAGTCGGCGACCCAACCGACGTCGCACAGGTCCATCGCCCCCGACGCGGCCTCGCTCTTCGTGCCGCACCGCGTGTACATCACGCCCGTGGCGAGCTGCGTGATGTTGACGCTGATGCCCGCACGACCGAGCTGGGCCTGTAGCGCCGCAGCGCGTGCCTTGCGGATGTCGCTGCCGCCCTCGAAGAGGGTGACCTTGGGCTTCGAGCCCTTGAGCAGGCTCCTCGCCTGCGAGAGGTTCGACCTGAACGGGAAGATGTTCGCGTTCTTGTAGCCCTGCAGCGACGGCGGCAGGAGCTGGTCGGTCGGCCTACCTGCGTACGCACCCTGGGTGGCGATCAGAGCCTTGCGATCGATGGCGTAGTTGACCGCCTTTCGCAGGGCGAGGTTGCCCGCGAAGGGAGCGTGCATGTTGTTCATCGAGAAGTAGTTCGTCGAGATGTCCGGATTGACGAAGTACTGCTTCTTGTTGACGCCGTACTGCCGTGCAAGCGAAGCATCGTCCGTGCCCGGATGGCCGCCGAGGTCGTAGTCGACCGTGCCGCGCTTCGTCTGAAGCAGGCTCGTGTCCTGGTTCGTCAGGACGTTGACGTCGATCTCGTTGACGTTGTGCGGCCGCGAACCCCGGTAGAACTTGTTCTTCTTGAGCACGATCGTCCGGCCCGGAACCCGGCTCGAGACGTAGTACGGACCCGAGCCCGGGAACGAGTTGACGCCGGCTGCCACGATCGGCGTGTTCGTCGGCATCGGGCAGAAGAACATCATCGCGACACGGGACAGGAAGTCCGCGTGCGGGGCGGTAAGCCGAATGATCAGCTTGTTGCCCCTGGCGGTCACACCGCTGACCTTGCCGCCGCTCGTGTTCGCCTTCGTCCAGCCCGCGATGTCGCCCATGAACGGACCCGCAGGCGAAGCCATCTTCGGATTTGCGGCACGCTCGATCGCGAACTTGTAGTTCTTCGCCGTGATCGGCTTGCCGTTGCTGAACTTCATCCCCTTGCGAACCGTGAACGTGTAGACACGACCGCCGCGAGAGATCTTCGGGAACGCGGATGCCCCGTCGGCATACAGACGCGTACCGGCCTTACCGCTCTTGTCCGGGTAGTTCAGGAGCTGCCGACAGGTGGTGTACAGCAGCGCCCAGCCCGGGACGTAATACGAGAGCTGAGGATCGATGTAGTCCACGTCTGAAGCCGAGATGTTGATATGGAGTGTCCCGCCCTTCTTCGCCCCCGCGAATGTGCTGTTCGGCGCGTTGGACGCAGCACTGCCACTGCTCTTGGCCGGGCTCGCAAAACCGGCCGCTGCGAGCAGACTCGCCCCGATCACGGCAGCCGCGATCGAAAGCCAGAGTCGTCTTCGCATGGAACTCCTTTCCCTTGGACAGAGCCAAGTGCGTTGCATGGCCCGGACGCGCGCACGCGTCCGTCGTCTAGGACGCCCGCGGAAGCTAAAAGTTAGACCCGGACGAGCCCGAAATCAGTGGGAGCTGCGCGGATCGAAGGCGTCCCGCAGGCCGTCGCCGAGCAGGTTGAAAGCGAGGGTCGCGAGGAGCACTGCGAGGCCCGGCCAGAGCATGAGCCACGGTTGAACGGTGTAGTACTGCGGGGCGGTCTCGAGCAGGTTGCCCCAGCTCGCCGTGGGCAACGGGATGCCGACGCCGAGGAACGACAGACCGGCCTCGAAGAGGATGTTCTGGGCGACGATCAGCGTCGAGTAGACGATGATCGGAGCGACGAGGTGCGGCAGCAGGTGCGACCTGATGATGCGGAAGTCGCTCGCCCCGACCATGCGCGCCGCCTCGACGAACTCCTTCTCGCGCAGCGACAGCACCTGCGCACGCACGATCCTCGCCGGATAGAACCAGCTGAAGAGCCCGATGACGGTGACTAACGTGAAGACCCCAGGGCCGATCGCCCCCCCGAAGGTGATGTCGTTGAGGCGCTGGCCGACGGTGCTCGAGAGCGCAACAACGAAGAGCAGGAAGGGGAACGCCATCACGATCTCGGTCAGGCGGGAGACAATCATGTCCACCCAGCCGCCGAAGTACCCCGCGATCGAGCCGAGCAGGATGCCGATGCACATGCTCACGAGGGTGGCGCCGAGCGCGACCTCGAGCGAGACCTGGGCTCCGTAGAGGAGGCGCAGGAACTCGTCGCGGCCGAGGTTCGAATCCGCGCCGAGAATGAAGAGTGCGTGTGGACAGCCGCCGCTCGGCGGGCAGAGCCCGCTCGGGTCGGCGACGATGTGCGTCCAGGGACCGACCGGCTGGCCCGTCTTCTGGTCGATCGCGGCGATGATGTACTGGTCGTTCGGTCCGTGACCGAGCAAGTGCTTGGCCAGCGGTGCGCCGCCGAAGGCGGCTGCGATGAGAAGGACGATGAAGACGCCGCCGCCGATCGCGGCCTTGTCCCGCCTGAAACGGATCCACACTTGCTCCCAGTAGCCGCGGGCACGGATCTCTTCGGTCTCGCCGAGCTCGCCGTGCGTCTCGGCCGCGACCGTGGCCGCAAGGCCGGCGCCGGCGGAGAGAATCTCGGGTTTCTTCTCCTGGGTGGCCACAGACGCAAGTCTGAATATAGCGGCCTACCGCCGCGCATTCACTCAGACGCTGGGAAAACGATGTTGGTTAGTTCGTGATACGAGCCGACGGGGGACTATGCCGTCAGGGCATCGGCCCCCGCGACCACTTCGAGAATTTCTTGCGTGATTTCGGCCTGACGGGCACGGTTCATCGCGAGGGTCAGGTTGCCAATCAGGTCGCCCGCATTGCTGGACGCATTGCGCATCGCGGTCATCCGGGCGCCCTGCTCCGAGGCGGCCGATTCGAGCAGTGCGCGGTAGAGCTCCGTCTCGACGTAGACAGGCAGTAGCCGCTCGAGGATCTGTTCCGGCTCCGGCTCGTAGATGAAGTCGCCGCGAAGCGCAGCCTGGCGCGCCTCTTCCTCGCCGCCCGCGACCACCTGCTCGGGAATCGGCAACAGCTCCTGTACGGTGACCTGCTGGACGAGCGCCGACTGGAAGTGGTTGTAGATGACGACGACCCGGTCGACCTCCTCGTTCGCGTAGAGCTCGGCCGCACGCCTCGCGATCGCCTGCGCGTCCGAGTACTCGGGGCGCTCGCTGAACCCCTGCCAGGCCTGGATCAGGTCGTAGCCGCGGAACGTCAGGCTCGAGCGGCCGCGGCGTCCGGCGACGAGCCAGACGACCTCGAGGCCGTCGCCGCGAAGCTCTCGCTCCAGCGCGAAGGCCCGCCGGAGGATCTGCGCGTTGAACGCCCCCGCCAGGCCGCGGTCGGCCGTGATCGGAAGCAGTGCGACCCGCTTCACGTTCTCGCGCCGCTCGAGGAGCGGCAGGCGCACCGACCCTGCCGCTCGCGCCGTGACGCCCATTAGCTCGAGCATCCGGTCCGCGTAGGGCCGCAACGCCTCGATCCGGGCCTGTGCGCGCCGCAGCCGCGCGGAGGCGACCAGCTCGAACGCCTTCGTGATCTTCTGCGTGTTGCCGATCGAGCGGATCCGGCGCTTCAGGTCCTGGACGGTCGCCATTCAGCCGCTTACCCGACGAGCGAGGTCTCCTGGACCGCGAACGTCTTCTTGAACTTCTCGATCTCCTTGCGGAGCTTCTCCTGGACCTCGTCCGAGAGGACCTTCTCCTCGCGGATTGCCTTGTAGACCGAGCCCTCGGTGCGAAGGTGCTCGCGGAGCTCGTCCTGGAATCGCTGCACCTGGTCGGCCGGGATGTCGTCCAGGTATCCCTCGGTGCCGGCGAAGATCGCGGCGACCTGCTCCTCGAGGGCCCAGGGCTGGTACTGCGGCTGGTTCAGCGTCGCGACCATCCGCTCCCCGCGCGCCAGCGTTCGCTGCGTCGCCGGATCGAGCTCGGAGCCGAACTGCGCGAACGCCTCCAGCTCGCGGTACTGCGCAAGGTCGAGCTTCAGGCGCCCGGCGACGGAACGCATTGCCTTCGTCTGCGCGTTGCCGCCCACCCGCGATACCGAGATGCCGACATTGATCGCGGGCCGGACGCCGGAGTAGAAGAGCTCCGACTCGAGGAAGATCTGTCCGTCGGTGATCGAGATGACGTTGGTCGGGATGTACGCCGAGACGTCGCCGGCCTGCGTCTCGACCACGGGCAGCGCCGTCAGCGAGCCCCCGCCCAGCTCGTCGGAGAGCTTCACGGCCCGCTCGAGCAATCGCGAGTGGAGGTAGAAGACGTCGCCCGGATACGCCTCGCGGCCCGGCGGGCGGCGGAGCAGCAGCGACAGCTGCCGGTACGCGTCCGCGTGCTTGGAGAGGTCGTCGTACATGCAGAGCGCGTGCTTGCCCTGGTAGAGGAAGTGCTCGCCCATCGCACAGCCGGCGTACGGCGCCATCCACTTGATCGGCGCGGCCTCCGAGGCCGCGGCGGTGACGATGATCGTGTAATCCATCGCGCCCGCGTCCTTGAGGCGCTCGTAGACCTGCGCCACCGTCGATTCCTTCTGACCGATCGCGACGTAGATGCAGACGATGTCCTGGTCGCGCTGGTTCAGGATCGTGTCGACGAGGATCGCGGTCTTGCCGGTGCCGCGGTCGCCGATGATCAGCTCGCGCTGGCCGCGGCCGATCGGAATCATCGAGTCGATCGCCTTCAGTCCGGTTTGAAGCGGCTCCTTGACGGGCTGCCGGTCGACAACGCCGGGCGCTTTGAACTCCATCGGACGTGTCTCGGACGTCTCGATCGGGCCCTGGCCGTCGAGCGGCTGCCCGAGCGGATTGACGAT
>DASQWX010000205.1:0-11159 GCA_035640035.1 Gaiellaceae bacterium | reverse complement strand
CGCCTCTCCTCTGCCGCGACCGCGGCCGCGAGGAAGTCGTCTGCCTCGTACCCGGGCGCCTTGCCGTAGGCGAAGCCGAACGCCTCCGTCAGCTCCGGCAAGAGCGCGAGCTGCTCGAGCAGGTCGGCGTCGAACTGACGGCCTGCCTGGTAGCCCTCGAACGCCTTGTGACGGTACGTCGGCACCTCGAGCGTGTCCCAGCCGACGAGGACGGCCCGCGGCTGCTCGGTGTCCCACAGCCTGAGGAGGAAGTTCGTGAAGCCGACGATCGCCCCAGAGGGCCTCTTGTCGGCGCGCCGAATCGTCTTCGGCAGCGCGTGGTAGGCACGATGGGCGAGCGAGTCGCCGTCGATCACGAGCAACGGACGGCTCACAGCGATGCCTCGAGTCGGCCGATCTCGGCCATCAAGCGATCTGTCGCCTCGCGAGACGCCTGTTTCAGCTCCGACCCGGCAAGATCATCGAGCGGCACCGGAGTTCCGTAGGCGACCCGCAGCGGCGCCAGCCTGCTCAACCGGTCCGTGCCGCTGATCGCCGCCGGCACGAGCGGCGCCCCCGCCCTGAGCGCGATCCTCGCTGCGCCGGTGTGCGCTCTCGCTTCGTGCTTCTTCCGCAGACCCTTCTTGCGTCTCGTCCCTTCCGGGAACATGACGACGACCTCGCCCGCGCGAACGAGCTCGACCGCCTGCTCGATCGCCTCGACGTCACCCTCGCCGCGGCGCACCGGGAAAGCGCCGCCCGCCTTCAGGAGCGGTGCCAGCAACGGGTTGAAGAGCTCGTTCTTCGCCATGAAGCGAAGTTGCCGCCTCGGAAAGAGCGGCAGGCCCAGCGGCCACGGGTCGAAGTTCGACGTGTGATTGGCCGCGAGGACGAATCCACCCTCCGGAAGGTTGTCAATCCCGCGTGCGCGGAGGCGAAACCCGACCCGGACGAAGGGCAAGCTGATGGCGGCGGCAAGGAGGTAAACGGGGGACACGAGGCGAATCAATCGTCCCATTTCCGGCTCGTTTCCGCGCATCGGCGCTCGGCGAGCCCTTCGCTACTGTGTCTCGCGTGAAGACATTAGTCGTTGCAGAGAAGCCGTCGGTCGCCCGCGATCTCGCGGACGCACTGCCCGGCACCTTCGAGAACGAGGAGACCCACTACGAGGGCGACGAGTACATCGTCACCTTCGCGGTCGGGCATCTCGTCGAGCTTGTCGATCCCGAGGTCTACGACGAGAAGCTGAAGAAGTGGCGCATGGCAGACCTGCCGATCGTGCCCGAGGAGTTCAAGCTCCAGCCGCGCGACGCCAAGGCCAAGAAGCAGCTGAAGGCGATTCACAAGCTGATGAAGCGCGACGACGTCGGCACGATCATCAACGCCTGCGACGCCGGCCGCGAGGGCGAGTTGATCTTCGCCTACATCTACGAGACGGCCGGGATCGACAAACCGGTGGAGCGGCTCTGGATCAACTCGATGACCAAGCAGGCGATCCGCGACGGCTTCGAGAAGCTGCGTCCGGGCGAGGAGCTCGAGCCGCTCGAGGCAGCGGCGCGCTCCCGCTCCGAGGCCGATTGGCTGATCGGGATGAACGCGACGCGCGCCGCGACGATACGCGGCCGCGCGTGGGTCGGAGGCGTCGTCTCGCTCGGCCGCGTCCAGACGCCGACCCTCGCGATGATCGTCCAGCGGGAGCGCGAGATCCAGGCGTTCACGCCGGAGCCGTACCGCCTCGTCCGCGCACAGTTCGACCCACGCTACGAGGGCCTCTGGTTCGAGGGCGACGAGACCCGCATCTTCGGCGAACTGTCGCGCGCCGAGAAGATCGTCGGGAAGGTCACCGGCAAGGACGGCCTCGTCGAGAAGCTCGAGCAGAAGGAACAGTCCGAGCGGCCGCCGCTCCTCTACGATCTGACCTCTCTGCAGCGCGACGCGAACCGGCGCTTTGGTTTCTCCGCGCGGCGAACGCTCCAGGCCGCGCAATCGCTCTACGAGGACAAGAAGGCGATCACCTATCCGCGCACGAGCTCGCGCTACCTGTCCGGCGACATCGTCCCCCTGCTCAAGCCGACGGCCGAGACGCTCGAGCCGATCGGCGACTACGCCGCGGGCGCGCGCTACGTCCTCGGCCTCGACCAGCTGCCGCTGCAGCGCGTCGTCAACGACGCACGCGTCGACGACCATCACGCGATCATCCCGACCGACGTCGAGCACGACGTCAGCCGTTTCTCGCCGGACGAGCGCCGGGTCTTCGACCTCGTCGCGCGCCGCTTCCTCGCCGTCTTCCACCCGGCCGCGCGCTACCAGCGCACCGAGGTCGTCACGGTCGTCGAGGAAGAGCGCTTCCGCACGCGCGGCAAGATCACTCTCGAGCCCGGCTGGCGCGGGGTCTACGGCCTCGAGTCCGACCTGGACAAGCAGAGCGGCAAGACGACCGACGAGGACGCCGCTGACGAAAGCGCCGAGCTTCCGAAGCTCGAGCAGGGTCAGACGGTCAAGTGCGTCATCGCCGAGTTCGAGGACAAGCAGACGAGGCCGCCGCCGCGCTACACGGAGGCGACGCTCCTCTCGGCGATGGAGACGGCCGGTAAGCGGATCGACGACGAGGAGCTGCGCGAAGCGATGAAGGATTCGGGCCTGGGGACGCCGGCGACGCGGGCCGAGACGATCGAGGTGCTCATCCGCCGGGAATACATTGAGCGCGCCGGCAAGGAGCTCCAGCCGACGCCGAAGGGTCTCCAGGTGATCACGATGCTCGAGGAGCACCCGCTCACCTCGCCCGAGCTCACCGGCGATTGGGAGAAGCGTCTCGCCGACATCGAGCACGGCGGCGGCGACCGCAAGGACTTCATCAAGGGCATCGTCGACCTGACGACGCAGACGGTCGAACAGATCGCGGCGCTGGACAAGGAGAAGCTACGGCCGGAGCGCGTCGAGCTCGGTCCGTGTCCTCGCTGCGGCGCCGAGACGGGCGAGATCATCAAGGAGAACTCCCGCGCGTACGGCTGCACGAGCTGGAAGAGCCGGGAGGAGCCCGGCTGCGGCTACGTGATCTGGAAGCGCGTCGCGGGTCGGACGATCACGCCGGAGATCGCTCGCCAGCTGATCGAGAAGGGACGCACGGACGAAGTCATCTCAGGCTTCCGTTCGAGGGCCGGCAAACCTTTCCGTGCGCGACTCGTCTTGAACGAGGAAGGGAAGGTCGAGTTCGACTTCCCGGCCCGTGCCCAAACCAAAGAACCAGCTGTCGCGGAATAAGAGTTACGAGACCCCGGTTGTGATGTAACGAGGCGGTTAAGGGTGTCGCTTCACCCTAGGCGCCCGAGGAAATACGACTTACAGTGCGAAAGATCGAGAGAGCCGCAACGTCTAACGAAGTCGAGGAGAAATTGACGCAGAACCAGATGCACGAGTTGCTCGAGTCCGAGCATGCCCGCACATTCGTGGAGGGCGCTGAAGAGCGCGGCTTCGTCGAGCCGGCGGAGATCGAGGCGTTCGCGCTGGAGCACGATCTCGGCGAGGAGGACGCCGAGCAGTTTCAGCGTGAGCTCGAGGCGATCGGGCTCGAGATCCGTCAGCCGATCGAGGAGAACGAGCCGAAGGCCGGGAAGGTCGACGAGAAGGCTGCCGAGGCGCAGCCGCACGTCCTCGTCGGGTCGGCCGACAGCCTGCAGCTCTTCCTCGCGGACATCGGTCGCCACAAGCTGCTGACCGCTGCCGAGGAAGTCACGCTCGCCAAGGCGATCGAGCGCGGCGACGTGACCGCGAAGCGGCGCATGATCGAATCGAACCTGCGTCTGGTCGTCTCGATCGCGAAGGGCTACCGCGGCCTCGGCGTGCCGTTCCTGGACCTGATCCAGGAGGGGACGCTCGGCCTGAACCGTGCGGTCGAGAAGTTCGACTGGCGTCGCGGCTACAAGTTCTCGACCTACGCGACCTGGTGGATCCGCCAGTCGGTGCAGCGCGCCGTGGCGAACCACGCGCGGACGATCCGCGTTCCGGTTCACGTCGTCGAGCGTCAGCAGAAGCTGGGCCGTGCAGCGCGCCGCCTCGAAGTCGAGCTCGGTCGCGAGGCGACGAAGGCAGAGCTGGCCGAGGCGACTGGGCTGCCGATCCAGCACGTCGACGAGGCGCTCGGCGCAGCGCAGGCGTCGGTCTCGCTGAACCAGACGGTCGGCGCGGACGACGAGGGCGAGCTCGGTGATCTCTTCGCCGACCGCGAGGCGCCGGATCCGTTCGACGAGGCCGAAGAGTCACTGCGCAAGCAGGGCGTGCGCCGCGCGCTCGACGCTCTGCCCGAGCGCGAGCGCCGGATCCTGGAGCTCCGCTTCGGGTTCGAGGGCGAGCCCTGGACGCTCGAGGCGATCGGGCACGAGCTCGACCTGACGCGTGAGCGGGTCCGCCAGCTCGAGAGTCAGGCTCTCGCCCGGCTCGCGGCTCTCCGCGACCTGCAGACCGCCGCGGCGTAACGCTCCGAGAAACGCTGACCTGCCGCTTCGACGCGGCGCCGGTGCGCGCCGAGCCGAACGACGCGTCG
Source organism: Gaiellaceae bacterium (assembly GCA_035640035.1). Classification (GTDB taxonomy): domain Bacteria; phylum Actinomycetota; class Thermoleophilia; order Gaiellales; family Gaiellaceae; genus 13-2-20CM-68-14. The sequence goes on along the minus strand of DASQWX010000205.1, from coordinate 6,640 downwards.
GAGCAGGTCACGCAAGCGCTTGCGGGCGAGCCGCTCACGGTGGAAGAGCGCCGCGACGGCTGGGCCCGGATTCGGACCGCCTATGACTATCCGGGCTGGATCCGCGAGGACGCTCTCGCCGACGCACCAGTGCGCGAGCCGTGGCCAGGTGATCTAGATCGCGAGCTTCTGCGCGCGGCCCGCGTCTACCTCGGCGCGCCGTACGAATGGGGTGGGATGACGGAGCGCGGGATCGACTGTTCCGGACTAGTGCACATGGCGTACCGCCGGCTTGGGCGTCTCGTCCCGCGCGACGCGCACGAGCAGGAGGCGGCGGCGACTCCTATCGACGAGTCCGAGGCGCGGCCGGGTGACCTCGTCTGCTTCGGCGAGCCAGGCAGGGCGCACCACATCGGCTTCTGGCTCGGCGGAGGAAGGATCCTCCACGCGACCGGGCGCGAGGGCGTCGGCGCCGTCATCGAGGAGCCACTCGAGCGCGTCGGCGGCGGCCCCGTGCGGTTCGCGCGGCTTACAAGCCGCTAACAAAAGCTCATCTGCGGCGTCCCAACGAGCGAGGGAGTTGGGCGGGGAAACAGGCTCGATACGACCTGCTCGAAGCGCGTTGCACGACGCGGCGCGCTGTCCCATACTCCCGGGCATCCGCTAGGAAGGAGCTTCGTTTATGCGTACTGTCAGTACCAGGCTCGCCTTCGCGCTGGTCGCGTTTGCCGCGCTCGTCGCGGCGGGCACAGCGGGAGGTGCGTCACGCGCCGCGCCGACCTTCATCATCGCGGGGGCCGCGGATCCGACCTATTTGGATCCGGCGCTCGTCTCGGACGGTGAGTCGTTCCGCGTCACAGAGCAGATCTTCGAAGGCCTCGTCAAGCTGAAGCCGGGCTCGACCCTGGTCCGGCCGGCGCTGGCCACAAAGTGGGGGTCGAAGAACGGAAGGGACTGGACGTTCCAGCTCCGCCACCGGGTCAAGTTCCAGGACGGGACGCCGTTCAATGCCGCGGCCGTCTGCGCGAACTTCAACCGCCAGTACAACTTCCGCGGGGCGTTCCAGGACGCGTCCGCCACGTACTACTGGCAGACGGTCTTCTACGGCTTCAAGCACAACGAGTCGAGTGACCTGTCGCCGAGCCTCTACAGGGGCTGCTCGGCGAGGGGCAAGTACACGGCGATCATCCACCTCCGCCAGCCAAACGCAGCTTTCCTGCCGGCGATGGTGATCTCGTCGTTCGCGATCCAGAGCCCGACGGCGATGAAGAAGTACGGCGCCAACAAGGGCGAGCTTCGGAACGGCACCTTCTACCCGACTGGCACCTACGCGTTCAGCCACCCGACGGGCACCGGTCCATTCAAGTTCAAGAGCTGGGTCGTGGGTCAGAAGGTCGAGCTCGTGCGCAACAACAGGTACTGGGGCAAGAAGCCGAAGATCGGCCGGGTGATCATCCAGCCGATCTCGAACAACACGGCGCGGGTGCAGGCGCTCCAGCGCGGTGACATCAACGGCGCTGACCTGATCCAGCCGCAGGACGTCCCGACGATCAAGAAGAGCTCGAACCTGAAGCTCCTGAACCGGCCGTCCTTCAACGTCGCTTACGTGACGATCAACCAGGCTCACGCGCCGTTCAACAAGCTGGCCGTCCGGCAGGCGGTCGCTTACGGTCTCGATCGCGCGTCGGTCGTCAAGTCCTTCTATGCGGGCCGGGCGATCGTGGCCAACGAGTTCATGCCGCCGAACCTGTTCGGCTGGTCGAGCAAGGTGCCGAAGTACTCCTACAACCCGAACAAGGCGAAGCAACTGCTCCGCTCTGCAGGCCTCAGCCTGCCGGTGAAGGTGGACTTCTGGTACCCGACCAACGTCTCGCGGCCGTACATGCCGAACCCGAAGCTGAACTTCGAGGCGTTCTCAGCGAGCCTCGAGAAGTCCGGCTTCCAGGTGGTCCCGCACAGCGCGCCGTGGCGGCCTGACTACGTCAAGCACGTCAACGACGGTACTGCCGGCGATCTGAACCTGATCGGTTGGACGGGCGACTTCGGCGACCCGGACAACTTCGTGGGCACGTTCTTCCAGACGTTTAGCCCGCAGTTCGGGTTCCACAACGCCAAGATCTTCAACATCCTGAGTCGCGCGGAGAGGGAGACGAACCTCAAGAAGCGGATCGCCCTGTATCAGAAGGCGAACGTCATGATCATGAAGTTCCTCCCGGGCGTCCCGTACGCCCACTCGCGCCCGGCACTCGGGATGCAGAAGAAGGTGAAGGGCTACACGCCAAGCCCAGTCGGAACCGATCCGTTCGATTCCGTCTACTTCGGCGGACAGTAGGTAGTAGCGGCGCAGCCGGCGGTCACAGATGCTTCGGTATCTCGTCCGCCGGCTGCTGCTGCTCGTGCCGATCCTGCTCGGCGTCTCGCTGCTGATCTTCTTCTGGATCAGGGCGCTGCCGGGCAGCCCGGCCGAGTCCCTGCTCGGTGAGCGTGCGACGCCGGCTCTCGTTCAGGCCTACCGGCACCGATACGGCCTCGACCAGCCGATCTACAAGCAGTACTGGGATTACCTGAAGACGACGGCGCAGGGCGACCTCGGCGTCAGCGTCGCCTCGCGCCGGACGATCACGTCAGAGATCAAGGCGCGGTTCCCAGCCACGGTCGAGCTGGCTCTCGCGGCGATGTTGTTTGCCGTCGCCGTCGGCGTGCCGCTCGGCTTCCTCGCAGCGAAACGCCACGGCGGAATCTTCGACAACCTGAGCCTCGTCGCTTCGCTCCTGGGGATCTCGATCCCGATCTTCTTCCTGGCGATCATCCTCAAATACATCTTCGCGGTCCGTCTCGGGTGGTTACCCACGGTTGGCCGGATCTCCGTCACGATCGACACGAAGCACCCGACGAACTTCTACATCCTCGACGCGCTCATCCAGGGTCAGTGGTCGGTGCTCTGGGACGTGATCAAGCACCTGATCCTGCCGGCGATCGCCCTGGGTTCGATCCCGCTCGCAGTGATCGCGCGGATCACGCGGGCGGCGGTGCTCGATGTCCAGAACGAGGACTACGTCCGCACGGCCCGCTCGAAGGGCCTGCCGCCGTACACGGTCGACCGCCGGCACGTGCTCCGGAACGCGCTGCTGCCGGTCTCGACGATCATCGGCCTGCAGACGGGCCTGCTGCTCTCGGGCGCGGTTCTGACGGAGACCGTGTTCGCGTACCCCGGCATGGGCTCGTGGCTCCGCGACGCGATCTTCAACCGTGACTACCCCGCCCTCCAGGGCGGGATCCTCTTTCTCGCCCTCGTCTTCGTGGTCGTGAACCTCGTCGTCGACCTCTCCTACGCAATCATCAACCCGAGGATCCGGTACTCGTGAGCATCGCCGAGCTCGAAGCCCAGGAAGTAGCGCTCGAGGCGCCGACCGGCGGACTCTGGCGCGATGCGTTCACCCGGCTGATCCGGAACCCGGCGGCGATCCTCGGTGCGAGCCTCGTGCTGTTGTTCGTGATTGCGGCGGTCTTCGCGCCTGTTCTCGGGCATGGCAATCCCGACGAGCAGAACCTGATCCTCGTCGCGGGCGGCTGCTGCCCAGGCCCGTCCCACGCGCACTGGCTCGGGGTAGACCAGCTCGGGCGTGACGTCTACACCCGAATTCTTTACGGCGCCCGCTTCTCGCTGATCATCGGCATCGTCTCGGTCTCGATCGGCCTCTCGATCGGGCTCGTCCTCGGTTCGATCGCCGGCTACATCGGCGGGTTCGTCGACTCGCTGATCATGCGCTGCATGGACGTCATGCTCGCGATCCCGGGGCTGCTGTTCGCGATCGGGATCGTTGCGATGCTCGGCCCGGGTCTCTACCAGATCATGATCGCGATCGGCGTCGTCAACATCCCGATCTTCGCGCGACTTCTGCGCGGCTCGATCCTGGCGCAGCGCGAGAACGACTTCGTGCTCGCTGCGCGCGCCGTCGGCGTCAGACGCCCGACCATTCTCTTCTCGCACATCCTTCCGAACGCGATCTCGCCCGTGATCGTCCAGGGAACGCTGGCGATGGCGACCGCGATCATCGACGTCGCCGGCCTCGGTTTCCTCGGCCTCGGCCCGCAGGACCCGGCGACGCCGGAGTGGGGGACGATGCTGACCGACGTGAACGACTACCTCCAGACAGCGCCGTGGCTCGCGATCGTGCCCGGCGTCGCGATCGTGATCTCGGTGCTCGGCTTCAACCTGATCGGCGACGGCCTGCGGGAGGCGCTCGACCCAAAGCTCCGCGGCCGAACCGGACGGTTCCGCGAGCGGCGCGCGTTCGCCTTCATGGGCGCGATCCGGCAGAGGGCCGTCCGTGGCAGCTAGGGAGCCGCTCCTCGCGGTCGAGGACCTGCGCGTCCGGTTCTGGACGGGCAGCGGCACCGTTTACGCCGTCAACGGGATTAGCTTCGACGTCGCGCCCGGCGAGACGCTGGGGCTCGTTGGCGAGTCCGGCTGCGGCAAGAGCGTCACGGCGCTCGCGCTCCTCGGTCTGCTGCCGCGAGCCGGCCGCGTCAAGTCCGGCAGCGCGCGCTTCCAGGGGCGCGACCTGCTCAAGTTGAAGGACCGGGCGATGCGGAAGGTGCGTGGGCGACAGCTCGCGATGATCTTCCAGGATCCAATGACGAGCCTGAACCCGGTGCTGACGATCGGCCGCCAACTTCGTGAGCCGCTCGAGACGCACTTCGGCATGAGCCGCAAGCAAGCCACTGTGCGCGCCGTCGAACTGCTCGACCGCGTCGGCATTCCGGGCGCGCGCTCGCGCATCTCCGACTACCCCCACCAGTTCTCGGGCGGTATGCGCCAACGCGCCATGATCGCGATGGCGCTCGCGTGCAAGCCGAAGCTGATGATCGCCGACGAGCCGACGACGGCGCTCGACGTGACGATCCAGGCGCAGATCCTGACGCTCCTGCGTGAGCTCGTCGCCGAGGAGGACACGGCACTGATCCTGATCACGCACGATCTCGGCGTCGTCGCCGGCATGTGCGAGCGCGTGAACGTGATGTATGCGGGCATGTTCATGGAGACCGGTTCCGCGGAGCAGCTGTTCGAGACCCCGCGCCATCCCTACACGCTGGGGCTCCTCCAGAGCGTCCCCCGGCTCGACGCGGCCCGGCGCGTGAAGCTCCAGCCGATCGAGGGCGCGCCGCGGAACATGCTGAGGCCGCCGAGCGCGTGCCCCTTCCAGCCGCGCTGTCGCTACGAGGTCGATCTCTCGCGTAAGGAGGTGCCGCCGCTCGTCGAGATCGAGCCAGGCCACAAGCTCGCCTGCTTCAACCCCGTCCCCGCGGAGGAGTGGGAACGGACGCGGGTGGCGGCGACGGCGTGAGCCCCATCAGCACGAACGGTGGGGCGCCGCTCGTCCACCTCGAAGGCTTGAAGCTCTACTTTCCGATCAAGAGTGGGCTCGTGCTCGACCGCCACATCGGCGACGTCCGCGCCGTTGACGACGTCACGCTGACGATCCGACGCGGGGAGACGCTCGGGCTCGTCGGCGAGTCCGGCTGCGGCAAGTCGACGGTTGGGCGGACGATCCTCCGCCTCTACAAGCCGACCGCCGGAACGGTCCTGTTCGACGGCAAGGACATCACGTCGCTCGACGAAGGGAAGCTCAGGCCTCTGCGCCGCCGGATGCAGATGGTCTTCCAGGATCCGTTCGCGTCGCTGAACCCGCGCCACAGCGTCGGCAGGATCGTGGCCGAGCCGCTGCGAACGCATGGCTTGGCGAACCGGAGGGAAGCCGCCGCCCGCGTCCGCGAGCTGCTCCTGACCGTCGGACTGCCCGCCGATGCCGCAAACCGGTACCCGCACGAGTTCTCCGGCGGCCAGCGACAACGGATCGGCCTCGCCCGCGCGCTCTCGGTCAACCCGGACTTCATCGTCGCCGACGAGCCGGTCTCTGCCCTCGACGTCTCGATTCAGGCGCAGATGATCAACCTATTCGAGCAGCTTCAGGACGAGTTCGAGCTTACCTACCTGTTCATCGCGCACGACCTCGCCGTCGTCCGGCACATCTCCGACCGGATTGCGGTCATGTACCTCGGCTCTGTCGTCGAGGTCTCGCCGGCCGACGAGCTCTACGACAACCCGCTGCACCCCTACACGATCTCGCTTTTGTCGGCCGTGCCGATTCCGGATCCGGTCGTCGAGAAGCGGCGCGAGTCGATCCTGCTCGCCGGCGACGTGCCGAGCCCGGCGAACCCTCCACCCGCCTGCCGTTTCCACACGCGGTGCCCGTACGTGCAGCCGACGCGGTGCCGCACCGAGGTGCCGCCGCTCCGCCAGCTGGCCAACGGCCACGAGGTCGCCTGCCACTGGGCGGAGGAGATCAACGCCGGCCGGATCACGCGACACGAGGTCGCGCCGGTCTTCGATCCGGGACTGCCGGAGCCGGCGCTCGAGCCGCCGCCTGTCTAGGGCGTTTCCGGCTCCAACCACCCATATGAGTTAACTCAAACCGCTAAAGCGCCTTCGACAAGCGGCCGATAGCTGCATCGTGGACGCTGCCGAGCGCAACGAGATCCTGAACCGCTATCGCGATCATTCGCGCCGCTTCGAGGCGGTTGCGCAGAAGCGTGGCAACAACGGCGCGGAGGTCATCCCCTTCGCCGGCCCGCTCCAGGAGCTCGAGCAAGAGCCGAC
>DASQWX010000204.1:0-24916 GCA_035640035.1 Gaiellaceae bacterium | reverse complement strand
CCGGATGGACGAGATGGGCCGCGAGATGCAGCAAGGCGAGCCGCCGGAGGGTTTCCCTCAGGCGGAGGCAATCGTGCTCCACGACGCCGAGGCGGAGAAGTCGCTGGTCGTCGTGATCTTCGAGAACGAGGATGACTACAGGCGCGGCGACGAGATCTTGGATGCGATGCCGGCCGACCAGACCCCGGGGCAGCGGACCTCCGTCGGGAAGTACGACGTCGCGGTGCGGATGTAGCGACGGCTGGTCGCACTCCCTAGGCTGTCGCAGCTGCCGCGCCCACTACGCCGGGCAGCCACGCCTGCACGGCCGCGGCGACGGCCGCGAGGTCCGCCTTGAGGCCGTGATCGCCCGGCACCTTCGCGACTTGGCGAGCGGGGCCCGGCGGCGGCATCCCGAACGGGTCGCGCTCGCCCTGGACGACGAGCACAGGCACGGTCACCGCCTCGAGCTCGGCCAGGCGGCTCTGCGGCGGCTTGCCGGCGCGGCGCCGCGGTTCGAGCGGGAACGCGAGGCAGAGGACGGCGACGGCGCCGGTCGCCTGGACGGTCCGGCACGCGACCCGAGCTCCCTGCGAGCGCCCGCCGACGACGAGGGGCAGGCCGTGCAACTCGCGTCCGGCCAGGCGCTCGACGACCGCGATCCAGGCAGCGTCGAGCTGCGGGGCCCGGGCCGGAGATCGCCGGCCGGCGACGCGGTACGGCTGCTCGACCAGCGCGACGATTAGCCGCTCCGAGTGGGCCGCCTTCGTCGCCGCGACGAGATCGGGCGCCTCGACGCCGCCGCCGGCGCCGTGGCCGAGGACGAGGGCGCCGCGCGGTTCGCCGACGACGTCGATATGGACACGTGCCGGACCGGTCGGGGTCCCGATTTCGATGCTCCTCACCGAGTCGATCTTGCCAGGGTTTTTGATTCGGGCCCGAGGCGAGCTAGTCTCTGAACGCCGATGGTTGAAAACGAGTCGCAGACTGTTGAGCCGGAGGGTGAATCGGCGCCCGAGGAAACGGGCGAGAAGCTGACCGTCCAGGAGCTCCGCCACCACGTTCCGGCGGAGATCCGCAACATCTCGTTCCCGGTCTCGGTCCGTGGTTACGACCGTCACGCCGTCGATGCCTACGTCGCCCGCGTCAATCGCGTGATCGCGGAGCTCGAGGTCAGCCGCTCACCGCAAGCGGCGGTGCGGCACGCGCTCGACCGGGTCGGTGAACAGACGATCACGATCCTCAACGAGGCCCGGGAGTCGGCGGAGAAGATCGCCGACGGCGCACGCGAGGAGGCCGAAGCGAACATCGCCGAGGCGAAGGCTCACGCTGCGGATCTGGTCGTCAGCGCGAGCGCCCAGGCCGAGCAGGACCGTGCCGAAGGAGAGCGGATCGTCGCGGCCGCCAAGGCGGAAGCCCTGGAGATCGTGGCGCAGGCAAGGGCCACGGCAGCGAAGACCCTCACCGAAGCGCGCGGGAAGGCGGCCGAGCGTTTAGAGCAGTCGGAGGCTGAGATCGCGGCAGCGCTGGAACGGGCCGACGGGCGGCTCCGCGACCTCGACGCCGACACCAACGCCGTCTGGAAGGATCGCGACGCGCTCCTGGACGAGATCCACGGGCTGGCTGAGCGTCTTCAGAACGTGGCACACGACGCGGCGTCCCGACAGTCGCGGCAAGAAGAGGCGCAGACGGCCGTGACCCCGCCCACCGAGGAAGCCGACACCCCCGCACGAACGGCGAACAAGGCTCGAGCGTAAGTCACCGGTAGCGTCCGAACCTGTGGCCAAGCCGTCCGTCGAGGAAGTGGAGGCGAATGCTCACGGGCGACTACCCCCGTCTCCACAGCATGCGGAGGATGTGGGGCGTACTGCCCTCGGCACCGCGTTGCAAGCTCTGCAATGCCCCGACGTGCCGGTTACGCGGGAGGGATCAGAGCCTCGACGCGTGGGTCGCGAGAGCGACTGCTGGTAGGCGGCCCTCACTCCGGGCGGTGGCTCACCGCCTCGATGTTGTTCCCGTCCGCGTCGTGGACGTAGGCCGCGTAGTACGTCTCGTGGTAGTGAGGCCGTAGCCCCGGAGGGCCGTTGTCCTTTCCGCCCGCCGCCATCGCCGCCTCGTAGAACGAGTCGACCGCTGCCCGATCGCTCGCACCGAACGCGACATGGCTCGCGCCGCGGTCGGGGCTCGAGCCGATCCAGAAATCGGGAATCCCGTCGCCGGTGCCGAACCCGGCCGCTCCCTCGAACTCCATCTGCACCGAGTAGCCGAGCGGCGCAAGCGCCTGCTCGTAGAACTGCTTCGCTCGCTCGAAGTCGCTGACGTTGGCGGTGACGTGGTCGATCATTCGATCTCCTCCTTCGCCGGACTGCCCCGCGAGCTTACTCATAGGATCGCCTCATGAGAATGCGGGCCGCCGTGCTCGAACGGTTCGGTGAGCCGCTCGAGGTTCAGGAGCTCGACCTGGCCGAGCCGAAGGCCGGTGAGGTGCTCGTCCGGCTGGTCGCCTGCGGTGTCTGCCACACCGACCTCTACACGGCGTCGGGCGCCGACCCGTCCGGCTACGCGCCGACCGTGCTCGGGCACGAGGGAGCGGGCGTCGTCGAGGCGGTCGGCGAGGCCGTCGGCTCGGTTGCTCCCGGCGACCACGTCGTCACGCTGTTCTCGCCGCAATGCCGCGAGTGCGCCCATTGCCGCGACCCGCGCACGAACCTCTGCCTGGCGATCCGCGACCAGCAGAATCAGGGCTACCTCCCCGACGGCACGACACGGCTCTCGCGCGGCGGCGAGCCGATCCGTCACTTCATGGGGACATCGACCTTCGCCGAGTACACGGTGATGCCCGAGATTGCGCTGGCCAACGTGAGCAGGGACGCGCCGCTCGACCGTGCCTGCCTCTTCGCCTGCGGACTGTCTACCGGACTCGGCGCGGCGATGAACACGGCCCGGGTCGAGGCGGGGTCGACCTGCGTCGTCTTCGGTGCGGGCATGGTCGGTCTCGGCGCGGTCGCCGGCTGTCGGCTCCAGGGCGCCGAGCGGATCGTCTGCGTCGACCTGTCCGACGACCGGCTCGAGCTGGCGCGCGGGCAGGGGGCGACGGAGACGTTGCAGGGCGGGCCCGACATCGTGGAGGAGATCCTCGACCTGACCGACGGCTTCGGCGCCGACTACACGTTCGAGGCGACAGGCAACGTCCAGGTAATGGGCCAGGCGGTCGAATCGGCCCGGATGGGGTGGGGCCTGGCGACTGTCTGCGGCGTCGCCGGCAGAGGGGAAACGCTCGACATCGTCCCGCGATTCCTGATCACCGGAAGGCGGGTGGCCGGTTCGTCGTTTGGCGGCGTCAAGGGTCGCGATCAGGTGCCGCAGCTCGTTGACCGCTGGCTCGGCGGCGAGATCGACGTCGAGCCGTTCGTCTCCCACAAGCTCAGCCTGGACGACGTCAACCGGGGCTTCGAGTTGATGGAGGCCCAGGACGGGATCCGGAGCGTGATCGAGTTCGGGTAGGAGGTCAGCGGACGCAGGCGAGCGCGCGCTTCGTCGAGGCATAGCTACCGATCGAACCGGCGACGCGCGGAAGCGAGACCGTGACCGGGTCCGCCGACGGCAGGATCGTGAACGCGGGCGCGCGGGCCAGCCTCGCCACCGACGGGAGGATCGGCTGGAGGTACCGGGAGCGCCCGCATGACACGGAGGCCGTGTAGACCGCCTTCTCTCGGAAACGACGTGCGTGGGGAAGGGCGAACCCAAGCGTGAGCTGGTAGGTGCCGGCCGGCAGTGTCTGCGGCCAGCTCACGACCGCGAACTGCGTCCCCGGTTCGGGCCGGAGGCGTTTCCCGAACGCAAGCGGGATCGAGGCAACCGGCATCCGCGCCGGCAGAACCGTCTCCTCTCCGGATTCGGCCGTCGACGTCGCCGTGATCGCAGAGGCGTCGGCCGGAAGCTGCACGATCAGCGGGCCCATGCAGTCGACCGAGTACGGCGTCCCACGTCGAAGCGGCGCGGTTCGCATCTTGACGTCGTAGCGCTGTGCGAGGACCGCCGATCCGGTCGCCTCCCGAACGTCGTAGACGAGCGTCACCGAGCAGGTGACACCAACGACCTGCCCGTTCCGGCGCGTCGCTCCCGCGACCCGGTGGGGGAGCTGCTGCGGCTTGACGGACTCGGTGACGACGACCGGCGATGTCCCCTCGAACCGGACGAGGATCTGCGCATCGAACGCACAGCCGGACGCGAGCAAGCACAAAGCGGCCAGCACGAACCCAGCGGAGAGCCAGTTAAGCCGAGCGATACCGCTCGTCTACCACAGTTGGTGCTCGAGGTGCATATCCCAGCACGCTAGTGGTCCCCTTCGGACCGGTCCGGGGCCTGACCCCAGACGGGGCGGTTTGTGACGGCCCGCGCACGAGCGTGCGACGGGTCAGCACGCGGCCGAGGTCCAGTTCGGACCCGTCCGGGGCCCGACCCCAGACGCGTCCGGTTTGGAGGCGGGGTGCTAACCCAGCGCCGCCAGCAGGTCCGCGCACGACGCTTCGCACCGGCGGCAGACCTCGGCGCAGACACGGCAGTGCTCGTGATGCGCCGCATGGCGGTCGCATTCCTCTGCGCAGGCGCGGCAGGCCACCAGACAGGCCTCGAGCGTCGCTCCGATCAGGCCGAGGTCGGGCTCGGTCTGGCGGGTAACGATGCGCGCGGTCGCGTTGCACAGGTCGGCGCAGTCGAGGCACAGGCGAACGCACCGGACCAGCTCCTGGACGTCCGTCTCGCCGAGATCGGCGTCGGCGCAGGCCGTGCACGTGGCGGCGCAATCGACGCAATCGTCGATGCAGCGGAGAAGCACCTCCTGATCGACGCTGCTCGGCCGCGGATGCACCTTGATGATGTCCTGAACGCTCACGTCGTCTCCTTCTGTCGGCCGGCCGATGAGATCCGCCGGTGAGGGCGATCTACGAATTTGACGCAAGGCGCACTCTAAGAGGCCATTCACGACTCATCTGCGCTACCGCCCGGTCCGTTTAGCCCGGCGAGCACGAGTCGTCGCCCGCGGCGACGCCCGGAAGCTTGCCGAGGATCTCGGTGATCGCGTCGATCTCGTCGCGGTCGAAGTGCTCCTCGAACAGCGCCCGGATCGAGGCGATGTGGCTCCCTGACGCTGCCTCCAGCTTTTCGCGTCCGGCGTCCGTGAGCTGCGCATAGGTGACCCGCAGGTCGGTCGCGCACGCTGCGCGCTCGACGAGGCCGGCGTCTTCCAAGCCCTGCAGCAGCCGCGTGATCCCGGACGGAGTCAGCAGCAGGCTCCGTGCGAGCTCGACGCGCTTTAGTCGCCCGCCCTCGGCACGCGACAGAACGAGCAACGCTTCGTAGTCGTTGATCGTCAGGCCGTGCTCGTCCTGGAGCTCGACGCTCAGCAGCCGCGTCGTCGAAGCGGACGCTCGCACGAGCCTTGTCCAGGCTTGGACGGCCGGCTGAATCGTTTGCTCTGTTGAAATTTGCGCCATCAAGGAATAATGGTAGAGTTGTTTGCGTACTCAATAGTACACGCCGCAACGAAAGGAGCACTAAACCGCATGAATACGACCATTCTGACACGTGTCCCGGCCGGTACTTGGAATCTCGACCCCGTCCATTCGCGGGTCGGCTTCGAGGTGCACTACCTCGCCGGGGCGTTCAAGGGCGAGTTCCACGAGATCGGCGCCCAGCTGACCGTCGAGGGCGAAAACGCCTCGCTGGAGGGAAGCGCGAAGGTCGCGAGCGTCGACGTGAAGGACGAGAACCTCGGTGCGCATCTCCAGTCGCCCGACTTCTTCGACGCTGAGCGCCACCCGGAGCTCCGCTTCACGGCGCAGGACATCCGCCTCGACGGAGACGGCAACGTCTCGGTCGACGGCGAGCTGACCATCAAGGGCGTCACCAAGCCGGTCGCCGTCACCGGGACGGTTACCGCGCCGCTGCAGGACGCGTACGGGAACGACCGGATCGGCCTCAACCTGACGACGACAGTCGACCGGACCGACTTCGGCGTCAGCTGGAACGCGCCGCTGCCGAGCGGTGACCCGGCGCTCGCAAACGACGTGACCATTCTCGCCGACCTGCAGTTCGTGAAGCCGGGAGGCGAGACGGCCGAGTGACGCGCATCCTGGGAATTTCCGGCAGCCTCCGCCGCGACTCGCACAACACCAGCCTGTTGCGCGCCGCGGCCGAGGCCGCCGGCCCGGACGTCGAGGTCGAGGTCTACGAGGGACTGAAGGACGTTCCGCCGTACGACGAGGACGACGACGTCCACCCGCGCCCCGAGGCTGTCGCGCGCCTGAACGCCGCGATCGGGGATGCGGACGCCGTCCTCTTCGCGACGCCTGAGTACAACTCGTCGATTCCGGGTCAGCTCAAGAACGCGATCGACTGGATCTCCCGCCCGGTGGCGACGAACGCGTTGCGGAACAAGCCCGTGGCCGTCGTCGGGGCGAGCACCGGGGCATTCGGCGCCGTCTGGGCGCAGGCCGAGCTCCGTAAGGTCCTGGCTGCGCTCGGGGCGCGCGTCCTCGACATCGAGCTTCCCGTCCCGCATGCTCACACGCGGTTCGACGAGGAGGGGCTGACGGATGAGGAGATCCGCGCAAGCCTGGCCGAGGCCGTGGAGGAGCTCGCCGCCGAGGTCCGAGAAAGGGAGCGCGTGAAGGCGGTGGCGTGATGCGGCTCGATGCCTCGGCGACGGCGATCACATGGCTTCCCTTCGCGGCGCTCGATCAGTTGAGCTTCGTTCCGCTCGAACTTGCCGTTGCGCACTACGACGAGCCACCGCCTGAGCTCGTTCCGGACCTCGACGAGCTGCGGCGGCGCGACGCATTTCGCGAGGCCAACGAGCTCCGCGCTTGGATCGAGGTCGAAGGCGGTGAGATCGTCGACTACGGCCAGGCTGGCCGGAGTCTGATCGGCGAGGGGCCGGAGCTCGAGACGCAACAGGTCGCCTTCGCGGCCGTCGAGTTTCCCGTGATCCAGCCCGAGCCTGAGCTCGGCGAGGGCTGGGTCAGGTTCACGCAGACCGTCGGCGGCCGGATCGGGTTGCCGGCGCCGCGGCGAGTCGTCGGGCGGCCCTACTTCCATCTCGGCGCAATCTCGGCCTGGACCACGCTCGAGCTCCTCATCAGGGCGGACGGGACTGCCGAGAGCCGACTCGTGGCCGCGAGCCCGTTTCCCCGCCACTCGCTGTACGGCGCGGACCAGCGCCTGGTCGACGTCTTCGGAGGCATCGAGTTCGAGCTAGGCGACGGCACCCCGTGGGGCAACGAGTGCACGCCGGCCTTTGCAACGGCCGTCGAGTCGGAGCTCGAGCGCAGGCTCGCAACCTCGATCCTTCGCATCGGCGAGAAGCTCGTTCGTCGACGGGTCGCCCGAGGCGAGACGCTCGTCGAGCAGGGGAAGCCGGGCGACGAGCTCTTCGTGCTGCTCGACGGCGTCTTCGACGTCGAGATCGACGGCGAGGTCGTGGCGCAGGTCGGCTCGGGGGCGATCCTAGGGGAGCGGGCCGTCGTCGGTGACGGCTTGCGGACCGCGACGCTCCGCGCGGTGAGGTCGTCGCGTGTCGCCGTCATCGGTGCGGACAAGATCAGCAGGCCGAGCCTGCTCGAGATCTCGGCGGCGCGCTCCGCGCGCCCGTAGCGACGCCTAGGGACAGGCACCTGTGGTGCCTGTCCCTAGGAGTGCCGTCCGGGGCCTGACCCCGGACGTGCCCAAAGCGTGACTTACCGCGCCCGCGTCACGCCTGCTGCGTGACTGAAGGCCGGTTCGGGCTCGTCCTTCCCGGTTTCGAGCCGCTTCAGGAGGAACGCGGCAAGCAGCACGGGGAGACCGATGACCGGCCACATGCTGGCGTACCCGTGGGTCGCGGCGAAGACAGGCTGCGAGACGCCGACCGCGGCGCCGACCGCGATCGGCCCGAGCACGACGCCGAGGCCGCGGGAGAAATCTTGCAGGCCGGCGGCAGCTCCTTCGCTGCCGACGGGCGCGAGCGTGAACGCGAGCGCCTGCGGGAGGGTGAGCACGATCGCACCGGCGAGCGCCACGAAGGGCAGGCCGACCAGCAGGGGCGGGAGCGAAGTAGGCATGACGCCCACGCAGAGCCCCGCTCCGTAGACGAGGCTCGTAACCCGAAGGACGCGCACAAGCCCGTAGCGATCGGCGAGCCAACCGGCGACCGGCGCGCCGACGATGTACGCGACGGCCACCACCGCGATCACGGCCGAGGCCAGGGCGGGCGAGCGGCCGAGGCCTCGAACGATGTAGAGGACGATGAAGCTCTTCAAGCCGGCAAAGCTGAACTCCCAGAGCGCGTTGACGGCGCCGAACACCCGTAGCTTCGGGTTCTGCAGCACCACATCTCGAAGCGAGGCGGGGCGGTAGGGCAGAGTCGAGTTGCCGCAGCGGCTCTGCAGCCGAAAGACGGGCAGCAACGCAAGCGTGGCGCCCCCCAGGATGCCTGCGGCGATCAGGAAGGGCAGCGGCTGCCACAGTCCGAGCAGGAGCCCGCCGGCAAGCAAGGCGGCTCCGAGTCCCACACCGCGCGCGATCGCCTGACTTGCCTGGGCACGCGCATAGAGCGTGCGGGGCAGGAGGTCGGCATAGAGCGCCCGGTAGGGCGGGTAGTAGATGTAGTAGCCGACGAAGAAGGCGAGCACGATCGCCGCAGCGATCCCGATCGAGGGGCTGAACGGAAGCAGTCCGAGCGCGACGGCAGCGAGGGGAGCGCCGGCCAGGACGAAGGGCAGACGCCGGCCGAGCGGCGAGGGCGGCAGTCGATCCGAGATCGCGCCGGACACGAGCGGGACGACGAGGGCGAGGGCGCCTTCGCCGCCGATCAGGGCTCCGACTGTGGTCGGCGAGTGAGCGAGACGGATCAGGATCACCGGCCCGAAGGTCGTCAGGACGGAGATCGCGAGCGCGAGGCCGAATGTCGGCAGCCCCAGCAGGAGCAGGAGCGGTCTCACCTGAGCTGCGGACTCGCCCTCGCGCGGGAGGTGCAGATGCCAGCGCTGGCCGTGACGCTCGTGTCCGTGCGTGAGCCGCTCGACGAGGGAGTCGGCGACGTTGAACGTTCGGTTCACGTCTGGCGGAGGAGCCGGGTCTCGCCGCTCGGGCCGAGCGACTGCGGCCGAGTAAGCGTAGCCGTCGCGCAGTGCGCGACTCGGTGCCGCCGCCCAGGGCGTAGGCCGCGCGTGTTAGTCCGGAGACATCACGAGCCGCCGACCCCGAGCGCCGCCAAGAGGACGAGCACGACCGTGGTCACGGCGAGAAGACCGTGCAAGGTGACGACCGAAACGGGAAAGTGCTGCTCGGCCGGCATCCCGGGAGTCGCCGCCTCTGACGCCGCGGCTCGGCTCTGCCGGCGCCGGGCCCAGATCGCGAACATCGTCCACCCGAGGAGAGCGACGACCGCGAGGATTGCGAACGCGATCCATGCGAGAGCGTCCTTGTCCGCGGCCAAGTAAATGATCCAGATCACAAGCCCGGTCGCTGCGAGGAGGAAGTGGCTCAGGATGAGCGGCGGACGAATTCGATTGCCTCCCTCCTGCTGCTGACGCATCCCGCCGCGTTGCAACCAGATCGAAAGCAGAACGAAACCGCCCCCGGCCGTGAGTACCCAGGCGATCAGAGCTGCCCACTTCATCACGCCTCCCTTCGGTTCTGTTGACGCGCGCTAAGCAATACCGCGCAGAGCGTTTCCTTATACCGCAAGGCGGTCTTTAGAAACGTGCGGGGCGCTCGAGGGTCAGGTGGACGCGGCAGTCGGCGTCGTCGCTGTGGCACCCGTACGCCGCGTGGCAGACGACGGTTCGGCCCTCGCTCCGCCGAAATGCCGACGCGACGAGGCCTGCCCACATGCCACGATCGAGCGCTTCGAGTTGCGGGTGCGCCCGGACGAGGGGCCGCAGAGGGCACGTCGGCGTCGTCAGGACGGCGGTACCCGCTTTCACCTCGGCGATCGAGGCCTGGTAACCGAGAGCGCCGAGCGCGGCGCACGTGCGCTCGAGTGCCCGATCGACCAGCTTCGCGCGAGGGAGATGCGCCTGCCGCGCGAGCTCGCCGCCGAACGCGATGCCGACTTCATGGAGGGCCTCGGTCCGATCGCGCTTCGGCAGCTTGTCCGTGACAAGGCCTACCAGCCGCTCGTAGTAGCGCCTTGGGAACTCGATCGACGAGAGCTCCGGCGCGACTCGATACATCTTCGCGGGGCGACCCGCGCCGGGGCCGGTGCGGCCGGTCCGGCGTTCGAACGACGGAAGGAGCAGCCCGGCTTCGACCAGGCGCTCCAGGCGCGCGCGTGCGACGTTGCGGTGGATCCGATGGGCCGCGGCGACCTCGTCGGCTGTGACAGCGCCCTGCTGCTCACGGACGAACAGCAGCGTCGTGCGCAGATTTCGGTCGCCGATTGCGTCCAGCCCCTGCATCATTTCTAGCAACGTGGAAACAGTAGATAGAGATCAGAACGAGCGGGTAAGGAAGGAACGATGAAGCTCAGCTACCTCTGGAGAGGTCTACCAGGACATCCGATTCATCCGCCGCTGACTGACGCGACGATCGGCACCTATACGTTCGCCACGGTCGCCGCCGTCCTGAGCAAGGTCGGGATCGCCGAGCACAGCTCGGCGCAAGGCTGGTGGCTTGCGCTCGTGATCGGGCTGATCGTCACGGGCCTCACCGCGCTCACCGGTTTCGCCGACTGGCTCGAGCTCGAGTGGGGGAGCGAGCTGTGGAAGACGGCGACGCTCCACATGTCCGCGATGTTGACCGCGACCGTGTTCTTCCTGATCGCAGCACTCGCCGGCCACGGCGGCTACGTCGATCACAGCGTCACGACGGGGTCGTTCATCCTCACGCTCGTCGGCTTCGCCTTCCTCACCCTCGGTGGTTGGCTCGGTGGCGCCGTCGTGTTCGTGCACGGGATGCGCGTTCTCAACCTCGTCAGCGAGCCGAGCGAGCGCGCGGTCGCGCCGGTCGCCCATCAAGAGAAGGAACTGGCCGAGGGTTCCTAGACCGGCGATCCAGGGCCCGAGCTCGCAGGCGAGCGCCATGTGAAATCCCCTTCACCGCGCAGCGGGGGCCGGCGGCCGAATGCCGAAGCGCCGATCGCGGGAACGGCAGATGGCCCGCAGACGGTTAGATGGGGCTGTGGACGGTATAAGCGGCACTCGGGAGGCCACCCAGGGGCCGGCGCGATTCACAGGACGTACGGCCTGGGCGCGGAGCCTCCAGACGCCCCTCCGCGAGTTTCTGCAGACGGAGACAGGAGGTGCTGCCGTTCTGGTGGGCGCGGCCGCCGCGGCGCTCGTCTGGGCGAACATCGACGCGAAGTCGTACGCCGACGTCTGGCAGACCAAGCTCTCGATCACCGTCGGCGGCTCGGGGGTCGCGCTCGACCTGCGCGAGTGGGTGAACAGCGGGCTGATGACGTTCTTCTTCTTCGTGGTGGGGCTCGAGGCGCGGAGGGAATTCGATCTCGGCGAGCTCCGTGAGCGGCGGCGGTTCGCGTTGCCAATCCTCGCCGGCATGGGCGGCGTGGCCGCTTCGGTCGCGATCTATCTCGCCTTCAACGCAGGCCGCTCGTCCGCACATGGTTGGGGCGTCGCGATGTCGACGGACACGGCGTTCGCGCTCGGTCTGCTGGCGCTGGTCGGGCCGCGCTTCCCTGACCGCTTACGGGCCTTCATGCTCACCGTGGTCGTCGTCGACGACATCGTCGCGATTGCCGTCATCGCGTTCGTCTATTCGGGATCGCTCGCGATGACGCCGCTTCTCGTCGCCGTGGGCAGTTACGCGCTCGTCCTCGCCCTCCGCAGCATCAACTTCCATATCGGGCCCGTGTACTTCGTCATCGGTGCGGCCGCCTGGGTGGCGCTGCTCAAGTCGGGCGTCGAGCCCCTCGTGATCGGCCTCGCAATGGGCATCCTTCCCTTCGCGTACCCCGCACGGCGCTCGACCCTCGAGGAGGCGACGGAGCGGTTCCGCGCGTTTCGAGAGCAGCCCACGGCGGAGCTTGCGCGCTCGGCAGAGGTGCAACTCCGCATGGCCACCTCGCGGAACGAGCGGCTCCAGCAGCTCTGGCACCCGTGGACGAGCTACGCGATCGTGCCGATCTTCGCGCTTGCCAACGCGGGGATCGCGATCAACGGCGGCTTCCTCGCGCAAGCCTTCAGCTCTCCGATCACGCTGGGAATCCTCTGCGGCTACGTGCTCGGAAAGCCGGTCGGCATCGCCGGCGGCACGTGGCTCGCCTCGCGGCTGAGCCGCGGCCGGCTCCGACCGCCGGTGGGTTGGGCGGCAGTCGCGGGCGCCGGCACGATCGCCGGGGTCGGGTTCACGGTCTCGCTGCTGATCGCGACGATCGCCTTCGACGGCGATCAGCTCGAGGAGGCGAAGGTGGGCATCCTCGCGGCTGCCCTTGTCGCGTCGACGGTGACCTGGCTGCTCTTCCGCGCAACGACGTACCTCCCGCGCCCACTGCGGGTGCGTGCCCTGCTCGGCACGTCCCAACCGCTGACCGACCTGTACCTGGAGGTCGACCCCGAACGCGACCACATTCGCGGCCCGTTGGAGGCTCCCGTCACCCTGGTCGAGTACGGCGATTTCGAATGCCCCTACTGCGGTCAGGCCGAGCCGGTCGTCCGCGAGCTGCTCGGTGATTTCGGAGACATCCGGTATGTCTGGCGACACCTGCCGCTGAACGACGTCCATCCACATGCCCAGCTCGCGGCCGAGGCGTCCGAGGCGGCCGCCGACCAAGACGCGTTCTGGGAGATGCACGACCTCCTGTTCGACCACCAGGATGCGCTCGAAGCAGACGACTTGGTCGGCTACGCCGAGCAGCTCGGGCTCGACGTCGAGCGCTTCTCGGACGACCTGCGGACGCGCCTCGGCGCCACGCGGGTCGCCGACGACGTCGACAGCGCCGACCTCAGCGGCGTGTCCGGAACGCCCACGTTCTTCATCAACAGCCGCCGCCACTACGGCGCCTACGACATTGACACCCTCTCGAAGGCGGTGCACGCGGCGGGTGCGCGAGCCGTTCTCGCAAGATGACGACGGCGAAGAGCGCAACGTCGAGACTGACGCTCGGTGACGTCGAGGTCTCCCGGATCGGTCTCGGGACGAACAGGCTCACCAGAACCAACGAGCACATCGCCTTCGTGAAGGGCGCGGTTGCCGCGGGAGTGAGTCACATCGACACCGCTCACCTCTACGCCGGCGGGGAAAGCGAAGAGACCATCGGTGCCGCTCTCTCGCCGATCCCGCAGACCTGCCTCGTGGCGACGAAGGGCGGGTTCCGCCCCGGAGAAGGTCGACCCGACGCGCTTCGGGCTCAGATCGAGGAGAGCCTTCGCCGGTTGCGGACCGACAGCATCGCGCTCTACTACCTGCACCGGGTCGATCCGGAGACCCCGCTCGAGCAGAGCCTCGAAGCAATCGCCGAGTATCACGAGCGGGGGAAGATCCGACACGTCGGTGTCTCCGAGGTCTCGGTCGACCAGATCGAGCGGGCCCGCGAAGTCGTGCCGATAACGGCCGTTCAGAACCACTACAACCTTGTAGAGCGCAAGCACGAGGAAGTCGTCGACTACTGCGCCCGCGAGGGGATCGTGTTCGTTCCTTTCTTCCCCCTCCGCGGCGGCGGTGGACGCACGCTGGCCGAGATCGCCGAGCGTCACGGCGCAACACCGGCGCAGATCACGCTTGCGTGGCTCCTCAAGCGCTCGCCGGTCACGCTCCCGATCCCCGGCACTCTTTCGATCGAGCACCTGAGGGAGAACCTGGCCGCGCTGGAAATCGAGCTCAGCGATGCGGAGTTTCAAGCCTTAGGGTAGGGCGCCTCGGCGAGGAAAGAGCTGTGGATGACAGGAATGCCGTGTCCGCTCGAGCTGATCTCCAGGGTGAGCTCCCGCGCGTCGGCCCTGACCTTCCAGTCGGCCCACGCGCAGCACTCGATCTCGACGGCCACGAGATCACGAAGTTCCCGCTCGACCGACGGGTCGCGCCGGAAGGCGACCCGCAGCCCGTAGTCGGTCTCGGTGCGGTCGGTTCCTGACCGGGCGTAGAGCTCTCGCCAGCGCCCGACCTGCCCTCGGAGCTCGGTCGATCCGAGGGTGCAAGCGACCGGCGGCGTCTCGTTGGTGAGCTGGCTCATATGTGCCTCCTTTTGGGCTCGAGCTTGACGTCGCCGGTAGCGTGCTTGTTCAAGTCGACTTGATGTCAAGCCCGTGACCGAGATTTCTGAGCTGCTCACTATCGGCGAGGTCGCTGGTGAGAGCGGAAAGGCCGCTTCGGCGATTCGCTACTACGAAGAGATCGGCCTCCTGCCTGAGCCGGTGCGCGTCGCCGGTCGCCGCCGCTACCGGCGAGAGGTCGTTCGTTCGCTCGCGGTGATCGAGACCGCCCAGCGAGCCGGGCTCACGCTCGACGAGATCCGCCTGTTGCTCCAGGCCTCGCCCGACGACGGAGCCGTGACCGACCGACTCCGTGAAGTGGCCGAGCGGAAGCTTCCCGAGCTCGAGGCGCTGATCGAACGCGCCGAGCTCGTTCGCGGTTGGCTCGAGGACGCGGCCCGTTGCGTTTGCCCGACGCTCGACGACTGTCCGCTCTTCGAGCCGGCCCGGCTTCCCGAACGCGAGCGCGCGCCTCGCTGAACCGCGGCCCGCCGGCGACGGTGGGTGAGATGCTCATGGCGTGGCGCTCATCCTGGCAATCGTGCTCGCGTTCCTCTTCCTGCCCTGGCCGTGGGGCCTGCTCGCGATCTTCGGCGGTCTTGTTGTCGAGACGGTCGAGCTCGCCTGGGGCCTGAGCCTCGCCCGGCGCTGGAAGCCGAAGACCGGGGCGGAGGCGATGATCGGCGAGGAGGCCACGGTTGTCGTCGCATGCCGTCCCCTCGGGGAGGTCAGGGTTCGCGGCGAGCTCTGGCGGGCTCGTTGTAACGAGGGCGCCGACGTCGGCGAGACAGTTCGCATCGAGCGGATCGACGGGCTGACGCTCCAGGTCGCTCGGACCTCTTAGCCTCCCGTGCGCGGCTCGAGAGCGTTTCGTTTGCCATGGCGCTACGATCGGGCGATGCCCGACATCGACGGCTACGGCTTCGGGCGCGTAACGATCGACGGGCGCGAGGAAACGCGCGACGTCATCGTGCTCCCCGACCGCGTGGTGCGCGGATGGTGGCGCAAGGAAGGGCATGGGCTCGTGCTCGAGGATCTCGACGAAGTGCTCGAGGAGCTCCCCGAGCGGCTGCTCGTCGGTACCGGCGCCTACGGCCGGATGCAGCCGGATCCGGGCACGCTCGACGCGCTGCGCGCCCGCGGGGTCGACGTCGAGGTACTCCCGACCGGGGAGGCCGTCCGGCGGTACACCGAGCTCGATCCACGGAGGACCGCGGCGGCGCTGCACCTGACTTGCTGAGCGACTCGCTCAGCTATCGGGGATCGTCTGCTCGAGGAAGCCCACACCGCCGACATTCGAAGTCGCAAGGCCGGTGAAGGTCTCGGCGAAGATCCAAGCGGTGCCGCCGATCTTGCCGTCCGGATGGCGAACGGCGAGGGTGGAGCCGCGGCAGCGCGCCGTCAACGTCGTCGTCGGTTGCGCGTAGGTCAGCGCTCCCTGTCGGAGACCGCCGCGGTGAACGCGCGCCGCGCAAACAGATAGTCGCGCACCGAGACGGGCGCTGATCCCGCGCCAGCTCGCGTCGTCCGGCGTGTTCGCCTGGGTCGGCCTGCGGAACGGCTCGAGCCCCCAGACCAGCCGGACATCGCGCGGGCTTCGCCAGAGCAGCGCCAGATCGCGGCGGACGTACGCCCGGGTCTCGGAATGACGATACGTCGCCCACTCGTGCTCGTGTGCCCCGTACCAGCCACGCAGGCGCCACCTGCCACTCGGCGTCTCGACGGAGCCGTCGACGAGTCCGGTTGCGACGATGCTCAGCCACCCGGCACGGCCGCCCGATGCGGGGAGCGGGCCGGCGGTCACGCCGGCACGCACTCCATGGAGCACGAGGTGCGCGCGCGACCTGACCATTGGTCCGTAGGCATCGAGACGCCAGCCCGAGAGGGTGTGGCGAATCGATCCGTGCCCGAACGGCTCCTTCATGCTCACGCCGGGTCCTGTGTGCGCTGCGAGTTCGACGCGCTGCGTATAACTCGCGACGCCGCGTCCGCGCTGATACCACAGCCATTCAATGTAGTAAGGGTTGTCCTTCGTCCAGAAGCGGACGACGATTCCGCGCCTCCCGTCGGGAGCGACAGCGCGCAGGTCCCACGTCTCGGAGACCGCGCTTGGCTTTGCCACCGAGTCCGCCGGGCGCGCCGGACGCCAGGGAATGCCCGCTCCGCCCGCATGCAGGAGCACGGCGACGACAGCCCCTGCGAGGACGCTCCGCATGACGCGTCTCTACCCGATGCCCAGCCGTGTAGTCGCTGCGAAGGCGCGGCCGCCCGCTTCAAGCGGGCGGCCGCGCAAGCGTGAGTGGTCTGAGCTAGCTGCGGACGAGCTCGGCCTCGGACTCCCGAGCCTCCTCGGGCTCAGGCTCTTCCGCCTGGGGCTCCGTCGGAGAAAGCCGGCGGAACCGCTCGATCTCCAGCTCGCGGTCGACGCGCTCGCGCTCCCACTGCTCGCGTTCGAACTTCGACCCACACATGCTGAGCCTCCTTTCGGGCGCGATCACACGGTAGCGCGGGCAGCGTGAGGATGCAGGCAATGTGGCTGGCTACGCGGGCGCCTGCCGCGTCTCGCGGATCCGCGCTCGCGACTCGCGATAACGGAGCGCCTCGTATGCGATGAGCGCCGTGCAGACGGCCGCGACGAGCGCGAGGGCGACGAGCGCCGACGCTGCGAGCGAGAGCGGGATGAGGGCGGCGAGCAGGAGAACAGCCGTCGGGCGGCCGTGGCCGAGGCCGCCGCCGATGCGGAACCGCACGCCGACGTGGGCGAGGAGATAGAGCGCGACTCCACCGGTGAGGGAGAGCGCCGCAACCGTTGCGAGCTCGTCACCAACGTGCGCAAGCGCCTTCTTCAATCCGAGCGCGAAGAGGACGATGCCGGCGACCATCGGCAGATGCAGATAGGCGTAGGCATCACGAGCGAGCGCGGCTCGCGCGACGCCCGTCGCCGACGCGAGGCGGCTCTCGACGAGGATCGAGACCCAGTCGAAGTAGGCCCACCAGAGCGATGCCGCGATGCAGATGCCGAGTAGTGCCGCCACAACGACCCCGGCGCCGAGCGGCTCGCCCGTCGCGCCGACTCCAATGGCGACGATCGACTCGCCGAGAGCGATGATGACGATCAAGCCGTGGCGCTCGACAAAGTGGTGCGCGGAGACCCGCCAGCCTGCGGAATGGCCGCGCAGCGCACCGAGGTAGTCGATCGCGAGGGCGAGCGCCCAGAGTGCGTACTGCCCGGCGCCGTCGGAGAAGCCTGCGACGAGGATGAGGGTCGGACCGAGCGTCGCTGTGGGCGCGAATCGGCGAACCGCGCCTAGAAGATCCGGATCGTCGCGTCCCGCGATGGAATAGAGGACGAGGTGGAGCGCACGGACGATGAAGTACGCCGCGCCGAAGAGGATCGCCGAGCTGCCGAACGCTTCGCGAACGGCGAGCGAAAGGATCAGGAGCGCGCCGACGACCGCGAGCACGGCGAGCCGGACGCCGCCCTCGTCGGCGTCGATCGTGTTGGTGAGCCATGCGTAGCCCTCCCATGCCCACCAGAGCGCTCCGAGGACCAGCATCCCGCGCAAGACGCCGCCCGCCGTCGGATCCGCCGACATGAGGCTCGTGACCTGCGTGAAGGCGAAGACGAAGACGAGATCGAAGAACAGCTCCAGGGGCGTGACCCGCGGCTCACGCTCCAAGGCGCTTTCCATGGAGGAGAAGCTAGCTCAGGTGTCGCGTGGCTCGTCCAGCCGGGCATCAGAGCTCACGTGCCGCCAGGCGGCGCCTTCAGAGCCGATAAAGCGCGATTGCGTTGTCACGAAGGATCATTCGCGCGGCCTCCGCGGCGCCTGCCGGCGGGAGCGCTTGACTCAGCACCTCGGCGAGCGCATCCCGCCACCAGAAGGCCGCGAGGAAGTAGAGCTCGGGTGCGCGCGAGGCGTCCGACGCGTAGAGCAGCTTCGAAACCGGAGCGAGCTCGAGTGCCTCGCGCAGCGCCTCCGCGGGTCGGCTCACGTGGGGGATCGTCAGCGAGAGATCGAACCAGACGTTGCCGTAGACGTGGGCGAACCAGCCCGCCTCCCGGACGAAGGGGTAGCAGTGAAGCAGCACGAACGGCGTGTTCTCGAATCGCTCGACAAGTGGTTTGAGCCAGCCGGGATCCGCGCGCGGGAGGTGCAAATCCGAGTCGCCGAAGCCGCAGTGGACTTGAATCGGGAGCGGATCTCCGGTGGCTTCGTTCGCTTCGAGCGCCGTGAGCAGAGCGTCGCGCACGCCGGATTGGGCGATGTCCAGGTCGAGCCCGCCGCGGTAGGCAGCGATCGTCTTGAGGCCGGCGAAGCCTCGCTCCCGCGCGGAGCTGACCTCACCGGCGACGGCCGCTTGGCCGAGTTCCTCCAGGACGCGTTCGATCCGCATGATGGGCTTCGAGGCGCAGCCGGCGAGCTCGCCGAGCTCGTCCCAACTCGTGCCTCCTGGCGGGTAACCGTCATCCACGAGCAACCATTCGGTGCCGCTCGCGCGTAACAGGGACGCTGCATACTCGGCCGGGTCGGACGCGAGCCGCCGCTCGTATACGGCCTGCTCGGACGGATCGCAACCGAGGTGCTCCGCCAGGGCGGCGATCGCGCGCCGATACGTAAGCGCGGTCGCAACGTGGGGCCACTGACGCGGGTCAGGGCTCTCGGAGAAGAGACCGCGGAAGGCGTCGAGCGACTCCGATGGCTCCCGCAGGACACCGTGCGCGTGCTGGTCGACGAGGCCGACCGCCGCTAGTACTTCTCGAAGTGACCCTGCTGCTCGAATGCCGCGTCTCCGGCGGAGTAGGCCGCCCACTCCGAGCGGCGGACGGCGAGGTAGGACTCGGCGAGCACGGGGCCGAGCGCCCGAGTCAGGACGGGGTCGGCCTCGAGCGCGTCGAGCGCCTCCTCCTGCGTCGCCGGTAGGCCGACGATCGCGCGGCGAGTGCGCTCGTCCCCGTCGATCGTCGCCGGATCGACCTCTACGGGGTCGGGCGGCTCGATCCCGCGCTCGAAGCCGTCCAGACCGGCTGCGATCAAACCGCCGAGCGCGAGATACGGATTGCAGCTGGCATCGCAGGCCTTGAGCTCGACGTTCGTCGAAGCCTCTTCCATGCCGCTGAAGGCCGAAGGGACACGCACAGGCGCCTCGCGGTTGTCGTGGCCCCAGCACAGGAAGGCGCCCGCCCAGTACTGGGGGACGATCCGCCGGTACGAGTTGAAGCTCGGTGCGGTCAGGCCGCAGAGTCCGGGCAGATGCTCGAGCACGCCAGCTATGAACGAACGCGCCTCGCGCGAAAGCAGGTCCGGTGCGGAACTGTCGTGGAAACGGTTGCGCCCGCCCTCCCAGAGCGAGAAGTGAACGTGGGCGCCGTTGCCGGCGTTGTCCGGCCAGGGCTTCGGTGCGAGCGAAGCGACCATTCCGTTCCGGGCCGCGACGGCCCGGATCGTCTCGCGGACGAGCAGTTGCTCGTCGGCCGCTTGGAGGGCGGGTGCATGACCCGTAGAGATCTCTTGCTGCCCGTGCCCGAGCTCGGTGTAGTACTGCTCGAGCACGATCCCCTGCTCGTCGAGCGCGGCTGCCAGCTCGTCCACGTAGCGTTGCGCAGCAGTCGCGGCGATCGTCGAGAAACACAGGCCCGCGTCGATGGGCACGTAGCGCCCGTTCTCCTCGACCGCGAGCGAGAACTCATTCTCGAAAGTCGCGCGCAGGACGAGTCCCAGGTCGGCGAGGCGAGCCTCCATTCGCTTCAGGAACGAGCGCTGACAGACGGCCGCGGGCGTCCCGTCGAGCGCGACATGATCGGTGAGAACAGCACCGGTCAGCGGTGCGTAGGGGAGCACGCGGAAGGTGTCAAGGTCGGGGATGAGGCGGACCTCCCCCACCGGCCCCATCCCGTCGATCGGTTGGAGCTCATCAAGCGCGTTCATGGCTTGCATCGCCACCGTGAGCCCGATCCCGCTCTCGAGTCGGCCCTCCAGCCCATGCCGGCTCGACGCCTTCGCGCGCACGGTGCCATCGTTGCCGCACCAGAGGAAGCGGACGAAGCGTAGACCCGCCTCGTCCGCTCTACGCGCTACGTCATCAACGTCCACGGGACCCGATGCGGAGACTACGACGAAACACGGGCGGCGCAAGCTTCCGAGTGATCGGCGGGGCAGGACGTCGCTCTATTGATCGCCCGCCTGAGGGCGGTAGGCCAGGTAGACCACGCCGTTCTCGTACGACTCAAAGGCCGCGAGGGACAAGTTGCCGGGTGCGGCTTGCTCGGGGAAGAGTCGGGGGCCCGAGCCCCGGGTCAGCGGGTAGACGAACAGATGCAGCTCGTCGACGAGTCCGTCCGCGAGCATCGCTCGCACCAGCGTCCCGCTGCCGCTGACGTAGAGGTCACCGACCTCGTCCTTGAGGCTGCGGATCGCTTCGGGTTCGTACGGCCCGAGGATCTTCGAGTTCCTCCAGGTCGCATTCGTGAGCGACGCGGAGACGACGTACTTCGTCGTCTCGTTGAAGAACGGTGCGCCCGGATCGTCCTCTACGGTCCGCGTCGACCACGCCGGCTCGAACATCTCGTATGTCTTGCGCCCGAGCAGGATTCCCCGTGAGCGTCCCGTGACGGCGCCGATTGCCTCTGCCATCTTGGGATCGAAGCCGTACTCGGCCGTCCATGTCGGGGCGTCGATCACCCCGTCGAGGCTCATGAACTCGTGCACGTGGATTGCTCCCACCTCTCACCTCCGCGTCGATGTTGCCGTGTAGACCTCGCCATCGTGGCGAAGTCATCGCGCCGACCCGCGATCAGTTCGGTCGCGACGGACGTTCTCGACGGCAGGCTTGACGGCGATCTATTCAAACGTTAGTTTGATCGTGTGAGTAGTCGAGCGGCCAAGGGCGCCCTGTTCGACGCCTTCGCGTCGGCGGCGGGCGCGCTTGCGAACGGGCGGCGCGCCGAGATCGTGGATCTTTTGGCGCAGGGCGAGCGGTCGGTCGAGGACGTCGCCTCCGAGGTGGGCCAGAGCGTTGCGGCCACCTCGCATCACCTGCGCCTCCTTGCAAAGGCCGGGCTCGCACGTTCACGGCGCGAGCGCAATCGCGTCTTCTACCGGCTTGCGAGCGAGCGGGTGGCCGAGTTGTGGGCAGCCGTTCGCGACGTCGCCGAGCGGCACGTGGCCGAGGTGAATGTCCTGGCCGGCGAGTACCTGGGCGAGCGCGACGGCATCGAGCTGCTCTCGGCCCCGGAGCTACACGAACGCATCCGGCAGGGAAGGGTCGTCGTGTTGGACGTGCGGCCGGAAGCGGAGTACCGCGCCGGGCACATCCCCGGAGCGGTCTCGGCACCGCTCGAGCGCCTCGAGGCGATCGCGCCGACCTTGCCGAAGCGCCGCGAGGTCGTGGCCTACTGCCGCGGCCCCTACTGCGTCTACGCCGACGATGCTGTGCGCTTGTTGCGCGCGCGCGGCTTGCGTGCGCGCCGGCTCGACGTCGGTTTCCCCGAGTGGCGGCGGGCCAGGCTGCCGGTCGAGCTGGCGCGCTGAGCGGGGACGCGATGGTGCTGCGACCGTTTCTGTACGCGCCGGGCTCGTGCGCAAGCTATCTCTTCGGCTGCACGACCCACGAGAAGCTTGCCGTCGTCGACCCGCACGTGGATCTCGTCGACGAGTACGTCGCCGCGGCCGAGGCGAGCGGCGCGCCGATCACGGCCGTGTTCGAGACGCACGTGCAGGCCGACCACGTCTCCGGCTTGCCGGGGCTCGTCGCTCGCACGGATGCGACCGCCTACCTTCCGACCCGCGCGGACGTCGAGTTCGAGCACGTCGCGCTCGAAGACGGAGAGGTCGTCGAGCTCGGCAACACGCTCGTGACAGCGATCGCGACCCCGGGACACGCGCCCGCCCATCACGCCTACGCCGTCGCCGACCGTCGCCGGGGCACGGAGGAACCGTGGCTTCTCTTCAGCGGTGACTCGCTTTTGATCGGCGACGTCGGGCGGCCGGATCTGCATGTCGCGGGCGACGTGGACCGCCAGGCGCGGCTGCTGCGGCGAAGCCTCCAGCGGCTGCTCGAGCTGCCCGATCACGTCGTCCTCTATCCGAGTCATTACGGCGGCTCGGTCTGCGGCCGCGGCCTCTCCGGCAACCCGGTTTCCTCGATCGGATTCGAGCGCGCGCACAACCCGATGCTCGCGATCACCGAGGCCGACGCCTTCGCGGCGGCGCTTCTCGCCGAGTCACCACCGCGCCCGGCCGGACAGGACGAGATCGTCGCGGCCAACCGCTCGGGCCGCGTGCCGACGCGCGTATGACGGCGGTCCGACTCGGTCTGCGCGCCAACGCCGGCCAGTTCGCGCTGCTGGTCGCGCTGAACGCGCTCGTGGGCGCGATGGTCGGGCTCGAGCGGAGCGTGCTGCCGCTGGTCGGCAAACAGGACTTCGGCCTGCGCTCGACCTCGGCCGTGCTCGCTTTCGTGGTCGCGTTCGGCGCTGCGAAGGCGATCACGAATCTCGCCGCCGGCGCGCTGACTGACCGCCTGAGCCGAAAGCGGCTGCTCGTCGCCGGTTGGCTCGCTGCGCTCCCGGTGCCGCTGTTGATCGCTGTCGCACCTTCCTGGTGGTGGATCGTCGCCGCCAACATCCTGCTCGGCGTCAACCAAGGGCTGGCGTGGTCGATGACGGTGGTAATGAAGATCGACCTGGCCGGCCCGGCGCGGAGGGGGCTGGCGCTCGGCCTGAACGAGGCCGCCGGCTACCTCGGCGTCGCGGGCGCCGCGTTCGCGACGGGCGCGCTCGCCGCCACCTACGCACCGCGCACGGTGGTCTGGGTGAGCGCGGCGGCGCTCGCTCTCGCCGGGCTGCTCGCGAGCGTTGCTTTCGTGCGCGACACCGGCCAACATGTTCTCGCCGAGGAGGGTGACGAGGGCGGCCCGCCGTCCTTGCCCCTGGGTGCGGCTTTTGCGCACACGAGCTTCCGCCAGCCGGTGCTGCGCGCCTGCAGCCAGGCCGGGCTCGTCAACAACCTCAACGACGCTCTCGCCTGGGGCCTAGCCCCGCTGTATCTCGCCGCGCACGGGGCGAGCGTGCGCCAGATCGCGATCGTCGCCTCCGCCTACCCGCTCGTTTGGGGTGCCGGACAGCTCGTGACCGGCTGGCTCTCCGACCACACCGGTCGAAAGCCGTTGATCAGCACGGGCATGCTGCTTCAGGCCGCTGCTCTCGCCCTTCTGGTAGCGAGCGGCGGCTCGTTCCCGCCGTCCCTGGTTGCCGCCGTGCTGCTCGGCGTCGGCACGGCGATGGTCTATCCGACGTTGCTCGCTGCCGTCTCCGACACCGTCCGGCCGCGCGAGCGGGCGCAGGCGGTCGGTGTCTACCGGTTCTGGCGGGACTTCGGGTTCGTCGCCGGCGCGCTCATCGCCGGCATTGGAGCCGACGCCACGTCTCTACCAACAGCAATCGTCATCGTCGCGACGCTCACGGGCGCGAGCGGCCTCGCCGTCCTCGCCACGCCGTGGACCAAACCCGCGCGGCTGCGCCCGCAGCCCGCCGAATAGAAAGGAGAGAGGAGACCGATGGCTGACAACGGCAAGGTAGTGATCAATTTGGCGACAGGGTTGGAGGACGCCGAGCGGGTGACCGTCGCGTTTCTCGTCGGCGGCGCCGCCCTCGAGCAGGGCAAGCGCGTGGCGATGTTCCTGACCAAGGAAGCCGTGCGACTCGGGCTACCCGCTTATGCCGAGGCGGTCGCGTGCGACGGCTGCCCGCCGCTCGAGCGGCTGTTCCAGCAGTTCGCCGACGGCGGCGGCGAGTTGCTCGTCTGCCCGATCTGTTTCAGCGCCCGCAAGCTCGACGAGGGCGGGCTGGTCGGAAATGCGCGGCTCGCGGGCGCGACGCCGCTCTGGGAATGGATCGGCGACGGCGCGACCGTGTTCAGCTACTGAAAGGAGAGGTTGTGGCCATCGACGTCGAGATCGATGTCGAGCTCCTCAAGAGCGAGATCAAGAGGACCTACGCTTCGGTTTCCGAGCAACCGGAGCAGGACTTCATCTTTCCGACCGGCCGCGCCTGGGCCGAAGACCTCGATTATCCCCATGAGCTCGCAAACGTCCCCGAGTCGGCGGTCGAATCGTTCGCCGGCGTCGCTAATCCGTTCGCGCTCGGCCGGCTGAACGCGGGCGAGCGCGTGCTCGATCTCGGCAGCGGTGCAGGCACCGACTCCCTCGTCGCCGCACAAATGGTCGGTGACGAAGGCCGCGTGACGGGGATCGACATGACATCGCCGATGCTGACGAAGGCGCGTGCGGCCGCGGCCGCGATGGGACTCTCGAACGTCGAGTTCGTCGAGGGCGAGGCCGAGCGCCTGCCGTTCCGAGACGAAAGCTTCGACGTCGTCATCTCCAACGGGGTTATCGATCTCATTCCCGACAAGGACGCCGTCTTCTCCGAGCTGGATCGCGTGCTCGTTCCGGGCGGCCGCATTCAGATCGCCGACGTGACGATCCAGAACCCCGTCAGCGAAGAGGGGCGACGCAACATCGACCTCTGGACCGGCTGAATAGCCGGGGCGCTGCTGGAAGCAGCGTACGCCAAGCTCCTGGAACGACATGGGTTCGAGCGGATCGAGACCGGCCAGCTCGTGGACACCTACGCCCGCTCCAAATTCGAGGACACAAGGCGCAAGGCACAGAAGTTCGGCGCCCGCGGAACGACCGTGAAGGCATATAAGGCGATGCGCACATGAGCCGCCTGCTCGATCCCGCGG
>DASQWX010000203.1:0-7059 GCA_035640035.1 Gaiellaceae bacterium | reverse complement strand
GTCTATCGGGGACCGGTCGACGGGGTGATCGGGCCACGGACGACCGCGGCCGTGATCCGCTTCCAGCGACGTCACGGACTCACGCCGGACGGAGTCGCCGGCCCGAAGACGCGTCGCGCGTTCGGCCGCTTCGCGAAGCACGTGCTCGGCTCCAGGCCGCTCGCGCCCGGAACGACCGGCTGGGACGTGGCGGAGCTCCAGTTCGCACTTGCCTGGCACGGATTTCCGAACGGCAGGATCGACGGCGGCTTCGGCGTGCACACCGAGCGCGCGCTGCTCAGGTTCCAGCGCTGGGCTCATCTCACGCCGGACGGCGTTGCGGGTCCCGGCACCGCCCGCGCTCTTCGGGCGCCGTTGCCGCTCTGCCCGATCCGGCTCGCCTGGCCGCTGCAGGCGGCGATCGGCAGTCCCTTCGGCCCGCGCGGGCTCGGCTTTCACCCCGGGATCGATCTGCCCGCCGCGACCGGGACGCCGGTCGGCGCCGCCGGACCCGGGCGCGTGATCTTCGCGAGCCTGGACCGCGGTGGCTACGGGAATCTTCTCGAGATTGTCCACGGTGGTGGCGTCGTCTCGATGTACGCCCACCTTTCCTCGTTCTCCGTCCGCGTCGGTCAGGTCGTCGCCACCGGGACTCGGATCGGCCGAGTCGGCTCGACGGGCGAGTCGAGCGGGCCGCACCTGCACTTCGAGGTTCGGGTCCGAGGGGCAGCCGTCGATCCGGTCCCGGCTCTGCCGTAGCCGCGCCGACAGCTGAGCTAGGCTCAGCTCGATGGCCCGAAAAAGGCACCTGCTCACGCCGGGCCCGACACCGGTGCCTCCGGAGGTGCTCGCGGCGATCTCGCAGCCGATCGTCCACCACCGCAGCCCTGATTTCCGACCGATCTACGAGCGTTGCCTTGTGCGTCTGCGAGAGGTCTTCCGCACCGAGAGGGAGGTTCTGCTCTTCGGCTCCGCCGGCACGGGCACGATGGAGTCGGCGCTCGCGAACCTCTGCTCGCCGGGCGAGCGGGTGCTCGTGGTCTCCGCCGGCCACTTCGGCGAGCGGTGGCGCGGGATCGCCTCGGCGTACGGGGCCGACGTCGAGACGCTCCCCTACGCCTGGGGCGAGATTCCCGCGGCGGACGACGTGGCGAGCCGCCTGGACGAGCTCGGCGGCGCGAAAGCCGTCTTTCTCACCCATTCCGAGACCTCGACCGGCGTCGTCTGCGACCTCCAAGCGATTGCGGCCTCGGTGAACGAACGCGGTGCGCTGAGCGTCGTCGACGCCGTCTCGAGTCTCGGCGCCGTGCCGGTCGAAACCGATGCGTGGGGCCTGGACGTGGTCGTCACGGGCTCGCAGAAGGCGCTGATGACGCCGCCCGGTCTCGCGATGGTCTCCGTGTCGGAGCCCGCCTGGGGAGCCCGCGGGGCCTCACCGCGATTCTACTTCGACTGGGAGCGCACCCGGAAGGCGCAGGCCTCGCTCGATGCGCCGTTCACCCCACCCGTGTCGCTCGTCGCGGGACTCGACGTCGCGCTCGGGCTGCTGCTCGATGCGGGGCTCGAAGCCGTCTTCGACCGTCACGTTCGTCTCGGGCGCGCCTGCCGCGAGGGTGCGAAGGCGATGGGCCTGGAGCTCTTCTCGCCCGACGAGGACAGCTCGGCTGTCGTCACCGCGATCCGGGCCCCGGAGGGGATCGACGCGACGGAGCTCGTGCTCGGCCTTCGCGATCGCTTCGGGATCACGATCGCTAACGGCCAGGGAAACCTGAAGGGGAAGATCTTCCGGATCGGCCACATCGGCTATTTCGATGTCTTCGACATCACCACGGCGCTCGCCGCCGTCGAGCTCGTGCTCGCCGATCTCGGCGCCGAGCTCGATCGGGGCGTGGGCGTGACCAAGGCGCTCGAGGCGTACGACGAGCGCGCTCGCGTGTGACGCGCGTCCTGATCACCGAGCCGATCGCCGAGGCCGGCGTCGAGTTGCTTCGCGAGCGCTTCGACGTGGACGTCGGGACGAACGGCGACCTGGCCGAGACGATCGGCGATTACGACGCGATCGTGATCCGCTCGGCGACGAAGCTGACCGCGGACGTTCTCGAGCGCGCCGACCGGCTCAAGGTGATCGGCCGAGCCGGCGTCGGCGTCGACAACGTCGACGTCGAGACGGCCACGCGACGAGGAATCGTCGTCGCCAACGCACCGGAATCGACCGTCGTCTCCGCCGCCGAGCACACGATCGGCCTGCTCGTCGCACTCTCGCGCAACATCCCGCAGGCGCACGCGGCTCTGAAGCAGGGCCGCTGGGAACGCGGAAGGTACGGGGGCGTCGAGCTCGAGGGGAAGACACTGGGCGTGCTCGGATTCGGCCGCATCGGCCAACAGGTCGCACGCCGGGCACTCGGCCTGGGGCTGCGTGTCGTCGCCTACGACCCATTCGTCGCCAAGGAGCGCTTCCGCGAACTCGGCGTCGAGCGGGTCGAGTCGCCGACTGACGTGTACTCGGCTTCAGACTTCCTGACCCTGCACCTGCCGCTCACGGACGAGACACGCGGCTCGGTCGACGGGGCCGCCTTCGGCGCGATGAAGGACGGCGTCCGGCTGATCAACGCCGCACGCGGGGAGCTCGTCGACGAGGACGCGCTGCTCGAGGCCTTGCGGTCCGGCAAGGTCGGGGCCGCGGCGCTCGACGTCTTCCCGGCGGAGCCGTACCAGGGACCGCTGCTCGAGCTCGACAATGTCGTCGTCACTCCGCATCTGGCCGCGTCGACGGAAGAGGCGCAGGACCGAGCCGGCGTCATCGTGG
This sequence comes from Gaiellaceae bacterium, assembly GCA_035640035.1. GTDB lineage: Bacteria > Actinomycetota > Thermoleophilia > Gaiellales > Gaiellaceae > 13-2-20CM-68-14. Next base: position 4,274 of record DASQWX010000203.1, on the reverse strand, counting down.
CCGAGCAGGTCGCCGCGGCGCTGGACGGCGCACTCGTCACAAATGCGGTCAACATCCCGGCGATCCGCGCGGAGGACATGGAGGCGCTTGGCCCGTTCATCCCGCTGGCCGCGAAGCTCGGCCGCTTGGCGATGGAGCTCGCCGGCGGACGGGCAGAGCGCGTGACGCTCGCGTACTACGGCGGTCTGTCGGGCTACGACACGCGGTTGCTGACGGTCGCCGCCCTCAACGGCGCCTTTCAGGGACGGGCCGACACGCCCGTCAATTACGTGAACGCGCCGCTGATCGCCGCCGAGCGGGGAATCGAGGTGCTCGAGGAGCGGCGCCGCGCCTCACGCGACTTCACCAACCTGGTCCGCGTCGGCGTCCGCTCGAACGGCGACGAAGTGCGCGTCGCCGGCACGACGATCGGCAACGACAACCGCCACTGGCTGGTGAGCGCGCTCGGGTTCGAGCTCGAGATGGAGCTCGCTCCGCTACTCGTCTTCTTCCGCTACGACGACGTGCCCGGTGTGATCGGGCGAATCGGCTCCCTCTTCGGAGACGCGGGTGTGAACATCGCGAACATGGCCGTCTCGCGGACGAACCGTGGTGGAAAGGCGCTGATGGCGCTCTCCGTCGACAGCCCGCCGCCCGCCGGCCTCGTCGAGGACGCGCGTGGGCAGGGGTTCGACGATGCCCGCTTCATCTCCCTCGCCTAGCCGAAGGCCACCTCGGCTCGGGCGACGCGGCGGCGGCTGGGTTGTGCTCCAGTCCGCGCTGATCGTCCTGATCGGCCTCTCGGCCTTGACCGGGGTCTACTGGGCCGACGCAGTGGCCGGGATCCTCGTCGTCGTCGGGCTCGTTCTCATCCTGGCGGGACTCGTGCTGCTCGCACTCGCCGCGGTCGCGCTCGTGCGCGTACGCTCGACGACGGTCTTTCCGCGACCGCGCGACGCTGCAGCCGTGGCCGAGACCGGCGTCTATCGCAGCGTCCGCCACCCGGTCTACGGAGCGGTGTTGCTGATGGCGGTCGGCTGGTCGCTCGCGGAATCACCGCTCGGGTTGATCCCGACCGTCCTGCTCGCAATCGTCTTCGACCTCAAGGCGAGGGTCGAGGAGACGTGGCTGGAAGAGCGTCTGCCGGCGTATGCGCGCTATCGCCAGAGCACGCCGCGCCGGTTCGTGCCCGGGGTCTACTGAGGAGGAGCTAGCTAGTGGGAGGGTTTGGCGAAAAACAGTCGGTGCCGTCGACGTGCGGCTTTCCGCCAAAGCCTCCTAGGCCGGCTCCGCGCGCGGATCGAGCTGCCGGACGATCCGCCTCATGCCGGCGTCGATCTTCTTGACCACGGCGTAGCCGGATTCCTCGCGCACGATCGTCTCGACATCCGGCTTGACGTGCTCCGGGTTGAGGACGAACGTCGTCGCGTCGTCCCGCACCTGCTCGTATTCCTCGAGCGGTACGTCCAGGCGTTCGGCGCAGCCGGCATCGCCGCATTCGCACATGACCTCGAGACCGTCGGAGTCGAACCGCTCGGACGCTTCCGCGATCCGCTCGTTGACGTCCCTGAACAGTGACTCCGTTTTCGCGATCCGCTCTTCGCGTTCAGACATCCCCCGGTTCCTTTCGTCTCCAGCGAAAGAACGGATCAAGGGCCGGAATGGTTGCGGTGGCTACCCTGTCGCCGTGGTTGCGCGCTCGTGGCCGGACGAGGTCGAGCGGGTCGCGGCGTATCTGCGGGAGTCGGGCGCCGAGTCCCGGATCGAGGAGTTTGCCGACGGAACGCCGACCGCCGAGGGTGCCGCGAAGGCGGTCGGCTGCGAGCTCGCGCAGATCGTCAAGTCGCTCGTCTTCGACTGCGACGGCCGCTCGGTCCTCGTGCTCGTGCCGGGCGACCGCCGCGCCGACAAGGCAAAGATCGCCGCGGCCGCCGCCTGCTCGAAGGCGCGGATCGCCGGGCCAGAGCAGGTCCTCGAGGCGACGGGCTACGAGCCGGGCGCCGTGGCGCCTTTTCCGCTCAGGAAGGTCGGGGCGGTGTACCTCGACCGCTCGCTGCTCCAGCACCGGATCGTCTGGATCGGAGCCGGCTCCACCAGACACATGGCAGCGCTTACCTCGACGGAGCTTCTGCGGCTCTCGCGCGCCGTCCCGATAGACGCCGTCAGTGACCACACATAACATTTGGTCGAAGGAGGTCGCCCATGCGTGAGACCGAGAAGATCTGGATGAACGGAGAGCTCGTGGCGTGGGACGACGCCCGAGTCCACGTCGGCACCCACGGGTTGCACTACGGATCCGGCGTCTTCGAGGGGATCCGCGCGTACGAGACCCCGAACGGGACCGCGGTCTTCCGGCTCACCGACCACCTGAAGCGTCTCGACAACTCGGCGAAGTTGCTCGGCATGGAGCTTCCCTATTCGGTCGACGAGCTCCGCCTGGCTTCGCACGAGCTCATCGCGATCAACGGGCTGCCCGAGTGCTACCTGCGGCCGATCGCGTTCTTCGGCTACGGCGAGCTCGGCGTGTCCGCCGTCGGTAATCCGATCGACGTCGCGATCATCAGCTGGCCGTGGGGCGCGTACCTCGGCGAGGACGGGCTGAAGAACGGGATCCGCGCCAAGATCTCGAGCTGGCAGCGAATCGGCCCGAACGTGATTCCACACGTGGCGAAGGCGACCGGCGTCTACCTGAACTCGATGCTGGCCGTCAACGAGGCGAACCGGGCGGGCTACGACGAGGCGATCCTGCTCACTGCCGAGGGCTACATCGCCGACGGCTCCGGCGAGAACGTGTTCGTGGTCAAGGACGGCGTCATCTACACGCCGGACCTCTCGACCTCGATCCTGCCGGGCATCACGCGAGACACCGTGATCCAGATCGCGCAGGATCTCGGCTACCGCGTCGTCGAGAAGAGCCTGATCCGTTCGGACCTCTATCTCGCAGACGAGGCCTTCATGTGCGGGACCGCTGCAGAGGTGACGCCTCTGCGCGAGGTCGACGACGTCAAGCTCGGCGTCGGCCCCGTCACGCTCGAGCTGCAGGCGGCGTACCTCGACACGGTGCGCGGCCGCAGCGAGCGTTGGGCCCAGTGGCTCGAGTACGCCGAGCAGCCGGAGCAAGCCGAGCCGACGGCCGCCGAGGCTTAAACCCGAAAAATGCTCTCGCATTTTCCGGGTCGCTAGTTTGTCCCTTCGCTCCGCTCGGGAGACTCGCGAGCCGGCTTCGCCGGCTCGGAAAGAGATCCCGCTCGCGCGACCGTGGATCGGCGAGCGGGAGGAGGAGCTCGTCGTCGAGGTGCTCCGGTCGGGTCGCTGGTCGCTCGGCCCGGCGATCGATCGCTTCGAGGAGCTGATCGCCGAACGCGTGGGGGCGCCCTACGCGGCGGCCGTCTCGAGCGGCACAGCGGGCCTGCATCTCCTCTGCCACATTGCCGGTCTCGGCCCTGGCGACGAGGCGATCACCTCGCCGGTCTCCTTCGTCGCCTCCGCCAACTGCTTCATTTTCGAAGGCGCGACGCCGGTCTTTGCCGACGTCGATCCCCGGACGCTAAACCTCGACCCGGCTGCGGTCGAGGACGCGATCACGGAGCGGACGAAGGCCGTCGTCGCCGTCGACATGTTCGGGTATCCGTGCGAGCTCGATGCGTTGCGAACGCTCTGCGAGCAGCGCGGGCTGACGCTGATCGAGGACTCGGCCGAGGCGCTTGGGGCGGAATACAAAGGCACGCCGATCGGCGGACACGGGCCGTCGGCCGTCTTCGGCTTCTACCCGAACAAACAGATCGCGACCGGCGAGGGTGGGGTGGTCATCACCCACTCCGAGGAGGAGTGGCAGCTTCTCCGCAGCCTTCGAAACCAGGGCCGGACGTACGACACGGGCGCCTGGTTCGACCACGTGCGGCTGGGCTACAACTACCGCTGGACGGACGTCCAGGCGGCGATCGGGATCGGGCAGCTCGAGAAGCTCGACGCGATCCTGGAGCGGCGTACGGCTGCCGCGGCGCGCTACGAGGAAATGCTCGCGGGGGTCGACGGCGTCGAGACCCCGCTTGCCGACGACGCCGACCACACCCGCTCGTGGTTCGTCTATGTCGTCAAGCTCGCGCCCGGGCTCGACCGAGACGCCGTCATGGCCGAGCTTCGCGCGGAGGGGATCGGCACCGCCGAGTACGTGCCGTGCGTCCACCTGCAGTCGTTCATGCGCGAGCGTTATGGCTTCCGCGAGGGCATGTTTCCGGTAGCAGAGGACGCCTGCTCTCGGACGCTTGCGTTGCCGTTCTACACGCAGATCGAGG
>DASQWX010000202.1:0-5881 GCA_035640035.1 Gaiellaceae bacterium | reverse complement strand
TCGGCCGGCCGCTCTAGAGGTCTATCGGCCGCACTCCGCCGTCATCGAGCTGGAAGAGGAAGAAGTCGCGCTGCATCACCTCGACGGCGACGTTGTAGACGGGCACCTCCCCGATCTCGCCGGCGAAGGTGCCGCGGTGAGCATGGCCGTGAAGGACGACGTCTGGCTTGTGTTCGCCGATCGGCGGTGCCATCCGATCGGTGCCGAGGAAGGCCCAGATGACGCGCGGCTCTCCCTCGAGTGTCGTCGTCGTCGGCGAATAGTGGAGCAGCACCAGTCGACGGTCGCAGCCCTCGATCTCCTCGAGACCGGCAGCGATCGCGTCGACCTCGGCCGTGGTGTCCCGGTAGACCTGGCGCAGGATCGGCTCACCGAAATCCGGAAGCTGTGAATCCGGGAAGCCGCCGACGAACCCCTTCGTGCCGACGATGCCGACGCTGGCGCCGTCGACCGTACATGTCGTGGTACCGGGGTTGAGCATCTTCACGCCGGCCGTTTCGAGAGCGGCGACGATGTCGTCGACGCGGTTTCCGTGCCAATCGTGGTTGCCGAGCACCGCGACGACCGGCACGTCGAGGGGCTCGCAGATCACGGCAAGCGCCTCGGCCTGCTCGGGCTCGCCGAGGGTCGTCAGATCGCCTGCGAGCAGAAACAGGTCGACGACCCCCTCGACACGCGCGAAAGCTGCCGCCAGTCGATCCTGGGTCTCGGGGCTGCAGTGGATGTCGCCCGCCGCGGCGACGCGGATCGGCCTCGCCATCGCCGGAATTCAAGCGGAGCGATTCAGTCCGGCGCGGCCGGGTATCCCGTAGGCGTGCCGGAGGACGAGACGCCCTTCGACGAGCTGCTCGAGACGCTCAAGAAGGTCGCGGCCCTGTTGCGCGACGCCGAAGTGCCCTTCCTGCTCGGAGGTGGCCTGGCAGTCTGGGCCCGCGGCGGTCCGGAGACCGCCCACGACATCGACCTGATGCTGCGACCGCTTGACGCCGAGCGCGCCCGGGAGGTTCTCTCGGGTGCCGGGCTGCGCACGGAGGAGCCGCCCGAGGGCTGGTTGTACAAGGCCTTCGACGGCGAGGTAATGGTCGACCTGATCTTCGGCCCCTCCGGCCAGCCGATCGGGGACGACGTCTTCGACCGCGGTGAGGAACTGAACGTGAACGCCGTGCCGATGCAGGTGATGGCGCTGGAGGACGTGTTCGTGACGAAGCTCGCGGCTCTCCGTGAGCACGAGCTCGATTACGAGAGCGTCGTCCAGATGGCGCGGCCGGTCAGGGAGCAGGTCGACTGGACGAAAGTCAGGAGACGGACGAACGACTCGCCGTACGCCGCCGCCTTCTTCACCCTCGGCGAGCAACTCGGGATCGTGGAGCCGCCATAGGGTTCGGCCGATTACGAAGCAGCGCGAGCGGGAACCCGCTGCTCGTGGGCGCGCTGGGCACGGTCCGGTCGTGGGCTCTCTGGTGGCTCGTCCTCTTCGGGCTCTGGGTCGTCATGCAGGGAACGGTCGAGGCGATGGAACTCGTCGCCGGCGCCGGGGCGGCAGCGCTTGCCGCGACGCTGCTGGAGCTCGCACGGCGGCAAAGGCTGCTGCGCTTCGCGCCGAACGCGGCGGCGATCGCGTCGGCGGCGCGCATCCCTTGGCAGATGCTCCGTGAGCTCTGGATCCTCGCGTCCGCACTCGTCCTCGACCTGACGGGGATCCGGCGGGTGCGGAGCGCCTGGGTCGCGGTGCCGTTCGAGGCGGGCGGCGACGATCCGGTCTCAGCGGGGAACCGAGCCGTTCGGCCCCTGATCGACAACGTCACGCCGCTCACGGTCGTTGCCGACGTCGACTGCGACCGCGACGTCGCGCTCAAGCACGACCTCGTGCCGTCTCGAGCGTCGAAGACGGTCCCGTGAACGTCTGGCTGATCGGGGCAACGATCCTGCTCGCCGCGCTGCTTCCGTGCGGATTCGTGCTTCTTCGCGCGCCGATCCTCGATTCACTCGTCGCGCTCGAGCTCGTCGCCACTCTGGTGACGCTCGTGCTTCTCTTGCTCTCCGAGGGATACCACCGTTCCTCGTACTTCGCAGTCCCGATCGTGCTGGCGTTCCTGAACGTCGTCGGCGCGCTGATCTTCATCCGCTTCCTCGCCGACCGTCGCCTGTGACTGCACGGGACTACGTGGTCGACGTTCTCGTCGCCGGCGGTATCACAGCTGAGCTCCTCTGCTGTCTCGGGCTATTGCTGATGCGCAACGCGGTCGACCGGCTCCACTACGTCGGCGGCGCGGCGACGCTCGGACCGGCGCTGATCGCGACGGCCGTCTGCGTCCGTGAGGGCCTCATCTCCTCGCAAGGACTGAACTCGATCCTCATCGCGGTGTTGCTCGCTTTCGGCAGCGCCTCCGTCGCCGGAGCGACCCTGCGGATGATCCGTCTGCGCCAACGCGGCACCCTCGAGTCGACAGCGACCGAGCGGAAGCGAGCCTGATGGTTCCGCTCCAGGCGACGATCATGATCCTTGTCGCGCTCGGCGCCCTCGCTGTGGCACTGACGACGGACCTGGTGCGCCTCGTGATCGTCAGCAGCGCCTACACGCTGCTCCTTGTCGTCCTCTTCGTCATCCTCCAGGCGCCGGACGTTGCTCTCTCGATGCTCGTTGTCGGCACCGTCGGCTACCCGATCGTCCTGCTCGTGGCGATTCGCCGAGACCGCGCCGATGACTAGGCGCGTCCGCCTCGCGCTCTTCGGCGTCGGCGCCGCCGGGCTCGCCGCCCTGTTCCTCTGGTCGATCACCGGCCTGCCGAAGTTCGGGGACTACCACGGCGCCTACGGGAAGATCCTCAACCAGGCGGCACCGCAGGAGCGCCAGACGTCGAACGTCGTCGCAGCGGTGGTCTTCGACTACCGCGGGTTCGACACGATGGGTGAGGAGCTCATCCTCTTCGCCGCGGTCATGGGTGTGGCAATGCTCCTCAGGGAGCCGCGCGAGGAGGAGGCGCCCGTGCCGGAGGATCCGGTCCGGAGCGACGCGCTGCGGGCGTTCGGAGTCGCGTTTGCCGGCGCAACGCTCGTACTGGGCCTCTGGATCGTCGCCCACGGTTACATCACGCCCGGCGGCGGCTTCCAGGGCGGCGTCATCCTGGCTGCGTCGTTCCTGCTCGTCTGGCTTGCGGGCTCGTATCGCGCCTACCGGCGGCTGACGCCGATCCCGCTGCTCGAGTTCGGCGAGGGGACCGGGGCCGGCGGTTACATCGTCGTCGGTCTTTGTGCCCTCCTGATCGGGGACGCGTTCCTGCACAACCTCCTGCCGTACGGGGTCGCCGGGAAGTTGTCGTCCGGCGGCAGCATCCCGCTCCTGAATTGGGCCTCCGGCCTGGAGGTGAGCGCGGCCTTCGTCCTCCTCTTCAACGAGTTCCTCAGCGAACGGGCGGTCTTGATCGATCCGAAGCGACGGCCGACGTGAGCTACCTGCCATTCGTCGTGGCGGCCTGGATCTTCTTGGTCGGGATCTTCGGGATCGTTCGGAGCCGACACTTCATCCACCTCGTCGTCTGCCTCTCTCTGACCCAGTCGTCGACCTACGTCCTGCTGCTCTCTGTCGGCTACGTCAAGCATGGCGGCGCCCCGATCTTCAAGGATGTCCCCCAAGGGACCAAGGCCGTCGATCCTGTCGTCCAGGCGCTGACGTTGACCGATATCGTCGTCAGCGTCACTGTCGCCGCGCTCCTCCTCGCGTTGGCGATCCAGGCGAAGAAGCACGCGCGGACGATGCGCCCCGACAAGCTTCGCCCGGTGCGCGGCTGATGGACGGCCTCGTCCCCCTGCCAGTCGCGATCCCGCTCCTCGGTGCGGCGGTTCTGACCGCCTTCGGCCACCTGATCGGGCGGCGGCTCGCAGAGCTACTCGCGATCGCCGCGACCGCGGCCACGCTCGTGATCTCTCTGCTGCTCGTCTTCCGTTCGAACGAGCACGATCTCGTCTACTGGTTCGGCGGCTGGAAGCCACGCAACGGCTTCGCGCTCGGGATTTCGTTCACGGTGGATCCGGGCGCCGCGGCCGTCGCCGTCCTCGTGACGACGCTCGCGCTCGCCGCCCTTGTCTTTTCCTGGCGGTACTTCGACGAGGTCGGAAAGCTCTTTCCGGTTCTGATGCTCGTCTTCGTCGGCGCAATGTGCGGCTTCGCGCTCTCCGGCGACCTTTTCAACCTCTTCGTCTGGTTCGAGTTGATGAGCGTCGTCGCCTACGCACTCACCGGGTACGGGGTCAAGCACGCCGGGCCGCTCGAAGGAGCGATCAACTTCGCGGTCACGAACAGCGTCGGCTCTTTCTGCATCCTCTTCGGAATCGGCTTCCTGTACGCACGCACGGGCGCGCTGAACCTCGACCAGATCGGAGAGGCGCTCGCCGGCCGGAAGGCGGACGGGCTCGTGATCGTCGCCTTCACGCTGCTCGTCGGCGGCTTCATGACGAAGGCCGGCGCGGTGCCGTTCCACTTCTGGCTCTCCGACGCGTACGCGGTTGCGCCCGTGCCGGTCGGGATCCTCCTGGCGGGGACCATGAGCGACCTCGGGCTGCACGCGATCGGCCGGATCTACTGGTCGACGTTCTCGGGGACGCTTTCAGAAGGAGACATTCGGCCCGTGCTCGTCGGCTTCGGACTGATGACGGCAATCGTCGGCGGCTTCATGTGCTTCCTCCAGCGCGACCTGAAGCGGATGGTCGCCTTCGCGACGATCTCGAACATCGGGGCAGTCCTCGTCGGGATCGGGCTGCTGACCCGGAGCGGACTCGCGAACTCGCTCGTCTACCTGAACACGAACGGCTTGCTCCGTGGAGCCGCATTCGTGGCCGTCGGCGTCCTCGTGCGGCGGTTCAAGAGCGGGGACGAGCTCGATCTGCGCGGCCAGGGCCGGCGAGCGCCGATCGCAGGCGTGGTCTTCGTCGTCGCCGCGCTCGCGCTCGCGTTGTTGCCGCCGTTCGGGCCGTTCCTCGCGAACGCGCTCGTCGTCGATTCGGCGAACGCGCTCGATTATGGGTGGGTGCCGCCGCTCCTCGCTTTGGCAGCGATCCTGAGCGCGGGCACGATCCTGCGCGCCGGAGCCCGCATTTTCGTCGGGCTCGGGGAGGCCAAGGATCCGCTGTTCTCGCACGAGCCCGAGGAGGCAGAAGAGGAGCCTTCCGATGTCCGGCGCGTGAGTGAGCCGCTGCTCTGGCTCCCTGCCGTCGGTCTGGCCGTGTTGGGCCTCGGCCTCGTCTTCGTGCCCGAGTTGGCTGAACACGCACTCCAGAACGCCGGCCGCCTGGTCGATCGCTCGGCGCACGCGCGCGAGGTCCTGCACGGCGTGACGCCTCGGTCGGCATCACTACCGTCGTACTCCCCGAGCGCGGCCGCCTACGCCTACGGGGCCGCGTCGACCGTCGGCGCGTTCGCCTTCGCGGCCTTCGGCCTGTACAGACGACGGCTCCCGGCGGCGTGGCGACGAGGAGCAGCCCGCGTGGCGGGCACACCGGTCGCGACGCTGAAGGCGCTCCATAGCGGAGCGGTGGGCGACTACATCGCCTGGCTGACCGTGGGGATCGCTGTGCTCGGAGGCCTGTTTGCCGTCATGGTGCGTTAGGTAGCGAATGGCACCGGGATGTGCCTGTCCCTGCATCCGGTTGCGTTGCCCGAGACGGTTGTAAGGACAGACCCCTTCGGGGTCAGTCCCTGCGCGAAGCTGGGGTCAGACCCTAGGACCGGTCCGAACCGGGCTACGCCGCGTCCGAGATCGCGTCGAGCTCGCGGTGGACCGCGAGCCGCTCGAGCGCTGACGCTTCGATCTGTCGCACCCGCTCGCGCGTCATCCCGAGCTCGCGGCCGATCGCGTCGAGCGACTTCGGGTCGCGGTCGCCGTTC
>DASQWX010000201.1:0-5638 GCA_035640035.1 Gaiellaceae bacterium | reverse complement strand
GCCCGTGAGGCCCTGCGGACCGGCAGGCCCTTCGGCGCCGGTCGCGCCGGTCGTGCCGGTCGCTCCCGCGGCGCCGGGGTCGCCCTTGTCGCCTTTGGCGCCCGTTTCGCCCCGCGGTCCCTGGGGTCCGGGCGGTCCGTGGGGGCCGGGCGGACCGGCGGCGCCGTCGGGACCAGCCTTGCCGGCCGGGCCGGGAGGACCAAAGCGCTCGGGCGAGGGCCGCTCCGAGCGAACGAGCCTCGCCTGTGCCAGGGCCTGCGCGTACGCGGCTTCAGGCGAGTTTCCCCGCGTGCCGGCCGGCTTCCGGCCATGTGACATCACCGTGCCGGTTGCGGCAACCACAACGACCGCGAGTGGCACCGCGACGCCGAGCGAAGCGATCGGGGTAGCGCCAAAAATGTTGATCGCGTGGTTGCCGGCCACGCGAAAGCCGTGCCGCAGGTTTTTCACAACGCCGAAAGAATCGGCACAAGCGACTCGGCGCACGATCCCCCGACGGGAAGATCCCCCGTCCGGGGGAGGAAGCCATGGAAACGGTGTCGCAGACCGTCCTCGCCCTAGTATTTGGGACGTGGCCACGACCGAGGACCGCCGAGGAGTCGGCAGCGGGACAGACCAGTGGCAGCGGGAGCTCTACGATGCCGCGCCCGAGCGCCAGAGTGAGCTCTTCTCGACGATCTCCGGTCTCGACAACGAGCCGCTCTACACGCCCGACACAGTTGAGATCGACCACGAGCGCGACCTCGGCTACCCGGGCGTCTATCCATTCGCCCGCGGCGTCTATCCGTCGATGTACCGCGGGCGGCTCTGGACGATGCGCCAGTTCGCCGGTTTCGGCACCGCCGAAGAGACGAACGAGCGGTTCCGGTACCTGCTCGACCACGGGCAGACCGGCTTGTCGACGGCGTTCGACATGCCGACTCTCATGGGCTACGACTCGGACCACCCGCGGTCGCTCGGCGAGGTCGGCCGCGAAGGCGTGGCGATCGACTCGCTCGCGGACGTGGAGACACTGTTCGCGGAGATCCCGCTCGCCGAGGTCTCGACCTCGATGACGATCAACGCGCCCGCGGCGATGCTGCTTGCGTTCTACGCCTGCGTCGGCGAGCAGCAGGGCGTCTCGCCGGCCGAGCTGCGCGGGACGATCCAGACGGACATTCTCAAGGAGTACATCGCCCAGAAGGAGTGGATCTTTCCGCCCGAGCCGTCGATGCGGCTCGTCACCGACATGGTCGAGTTCTGCGCGCGGGAGATGCCGAAGTGGCACCCGATCTCGATCTCCGGCTACCACATTCGCGAGGCGGGGTCGAACGCGGTCCAGGAGCTTGCCTTCACGCTCGCGGACGGCTTCGCGTACGTGGACGCCTGCATCGGCCGAGGCCTCGACGTGGACGACTTCGCACCGCGCCTCTCGTTCTTCTTCAACGCGCACATCGATTTCTTCGAGGAGATCGCGAAGTACCGGGCCGCGCGGCGAATCTGGGCGCGCGAGCTCCGCGAGAAGTACGGGGCGAAGAATCCTCGCTCATGGTTGATGCGCTTCCACACGCAGACCGCCGGCGTCTCGCTCACGGCTCAGCAGCCCGAGGTGAACATCGTCCGCACTGCGCTCGAGGCGATGGCGGCAGTCCTCGGCGGCACGCAGTCGCTGCACACGAACTCGTTCGACGAGGCGCTCGCGCTCCCGACAGAGGACGCGGTCCGGATCGCCCTTCGCACGCAGCAGGTGATCGCGCACGAGAGCGGCGCCGTGAACACGATCGATCCGCTCGGTGGCTCCTACTACCTCGAGGATCTGACGAACCGGCTCGAGGCCGAGGCCTACGACTACTTCGACCGGATCGAGAAGCTCGGCGGCGTGATACCCGCGATCAAGGAGAACTTCTTCCAGCGCGAGATCGCGGATGCCTCGTTCCGGTACCAGCACGAGGTCGAGCAGCGGCAGCGGATTATCGTGGGCGTCAATCGCTACGAGCTCGAGGACGAGCAGGAGGTCGAGATCCTGCGGATCGACCCGGCGCTCGAGCGCAAGCAGATCGAGCGCGTCCAGGAGCTGCGCGGCCGGCGCGACTCGGCCGCGGTCGAGGCGGCTCTTTCGGCGGTGGCGGATGCGGCCGCGCGGGAAGACGTGAATCTGATGCCTGGGTTGCTGGAGGCCGCGCGCGCGTACGCCACGCTCGGCGAGATGTGCGACGCGCTCCGCAAGGTTTGGGGTACCTGGCGTGAGACACCCGTGTTCTAACTAGTCCATGGCCACACCGTCTAAGGATCAGAAGATGAGTGCGCTCCAGGGCATCCTCGCGTCGCCGAGGGCGAACCGTTACATCTCGTGGGCGGCCGGGCTCGTCCTGCTCGCCGGCGTGATCGCCTTCGTGGTCGTCCATTACTCGAACACGGCGCCGGCCAATCCGAACGAGAAGCTCTCGAACAAGCCGGCGACCAAGGAGGCCAACCTCGGTAAGGCGATCTCACTGCCGAAAGACGCACGGAGCGTCGCCGCCCGCTTCATCGACGCCGCCGTCCGCGGCAAGAGCGCGACGGTCGCGTGGCAGCTGAGCGGTCCGCAGATTCGGCAGGGCTATAGCTCGCTCGCCCAGTGGAAGCGCGACTGGAACAACCCCAGCGTCGGCGTGCCGATCTCTCCGTACCCGGCGACGAAGAACGCGCAGCTGTCCGTGGATTACGCCCGCCAGCGGGAGATCCAGCTGAAGTTCGCCCTCAAGCCGAGAAAAGGCACACATCAGCAGCCGCAGCTGTTCATCATGGTGCTGGACAAGCTCGGCCGTGGCGCGCGCGCCCACTGGGTTGTGAACAACTGGCAGACGTACTCGCCTCCGGCGATCCCGGCACCCTGAACCCCCCTTGCGGCTGGAGTAGCCTTCCGTAAGCTAGGCGCCATGGGGATCCTGGCTTCCCCAAGGAGGAGGCGCCGACTCGTCTGGCTCGGAGTCCTGCTGGCGGTTGGGCTGACTGTCGGGCTGGCGCTCGCCTTCATGCGAAACACGGCCCCGGCTCACAAAGAGAAGTTCACGAAGGGTGCGCCGGTCGTCGCGCCGAAGGAGGTCGTCGCAAACCACACGCACCGAGAGCGTGTCTCCGCCCTTGCGGTCGCGATCGAGTTTCTCCGGACAGCCGTCCTCCGCGAGCACATCGATCGATCCTGGTCGATCACCGAGCCGAGCTTGAGGGCCGGCTACACGCGCAAGGCGTGGGACAGCGGGAACAGCCTGCCGTTTCCCCCGTACCACTTTGCCGAAGTGAGATGGCGCCCGGATTACTCGTACCGGGACAGCATCGGTCTCGTGATCGCGCTCTTCCCTGCGAAGACCGAGCACCAGAAACCGGCTGTCTTCTACCTCGACCTGAAGCGGCACGGTCGCGGAAAGCACGAGCGCTGGCTCGTCTCGGAGTTCGCTCCGGCGCCGGTCGAAGGCTCGACGCCGATCCCGGCCAGCGCGGGGTCGACCCTCCACCTTTCGCTGGCGCAGACCCCGGCGGGCAAGGCGCCGCTCAGCGCGGCGTGGCTCCTCGTCCCGCTATCGGCGCTCTCGCTGATCGTCCTCGTCCCGCTCGCGCTCGGGATCCGCGGGCTGATTCGCAGCCGGCGCGCAGAGCGTGCGTACGAGGCGAAAGTTCTGCCGCCACTTACGCCGCGCGACGGCTAGCACGCGTCATCGCTCGAGCTCGAGCTCGAGCCCGTCGTGCGCCTGCTCGAGGCCGGCGTCGAGGGGACGCTCGCGCGGCCGATGGGTGATCAGCAGGCGCTTCGCGCCCGACCGTTCGAACGCATCGACCGCCTCGTCGGCGGCGAGGTGCCCGCGCGTGCCGCCCTCCGGATTCGGTCGCAGCAGGGTCGCCTCGCAGACGAAGAGGTCGGCGTCCTCCGCGAGCTTCGGCAGCGCGTCGCTCGGACCTGAATCTCCCGAGTAGGCGAGCACGGTCCCGTTCGCGGACGCACGGAAACCGAAGGCGAGCAGCTCGTAGTGCAGAACGCGCTCGGCCGTCACCTCGAAGCCGGCCGCCTCGAACGGCTGCCCATCGGCGTACTCGCGCAGGTCGAACGTCCTCGAGAACATGTCGGGCTGCCCGAGCCGCTCGCCGATCCCGGCCAGCATCTCGGAGCCGCCCGGCGGGATCCAGAGCTCGGGCCTCTTCGTTTCCTCGCCCGGCCCGAACATCCGCCCCCAAACCCAGGGAACGAGGTCGCCCCAGTGGTCGAGGTGCCAGTGCGTGATCGCGATCGCATCGAGCTCGGGCCAGGGTTCGCGCTCGCGCATCCGCGCGAGGACACCCGGGCCGCAGTCCAGCAACAGGCGCCCGCCGCCGCTCTCGAGCAGGTATCCCGACTGGGCTCCGCCCGGGTTCGGCCAGGCCGGCGAGCAGCCCGCCACGGTCAATTTCACGTGCGCATCACCGCCATATACTTGCCGCCCGTGGCGCGAAAGATCCGAGTCGTGATCGCAAAGCCCGGCCTTGACGGACACGATCGCGGCGCCAAGATCATCGCACGTGCGCTACGGGATGCCGGCATGGAGGTTATCTACACAGGGCTTCATCAGACGCCCGAACAGATTGTCGAGACGGCAATCCAGGAGGACGCAGATGCGGTCGGGATCTCGATCTTGTCCGGGGCCCACATGACTCTCGTTCCGCGGATCCTCGAGGGCCTCAAGGCGAACGGTGCCGAGGATGTCGTCGTTGTCGTAGGCGGCACGATTCCGAATGCCGACGCGGACGAGTTGAAGGAGCAGGGCGTCGCGGCGGTGTTCACCCCGGGTGCCCCGACCTCGGAGATCGTCGACTTCCTTCGCGAGCGGGTGGCAGCCTGAGCGTTGTGGTCGAGCATGACGACGGCGTCGCCGTCGTCACGATCGATCGCCAGGAGGCGCTGAACGCGCTTGATCTACCCACCTTGACGGCGTTGCGCGACCGGCTTCAGGAGCTGTCGGCGAACGAGGCGGCGCGCGTCGTGGTGGTCACCGGAGCGGGGCAGAAAGCCTTCGCGGCCGGCGCGGACATCAAGTACATGAGCGGGCTCGACGTCGAGCAGGCGGGCGAGTGGGGAGCGCTCGGCCACGAGACCGGCCGATTGCTCGAAACGATGCCGAAGCCGACGATCGCAGCGGTCAACGGCTTCGCCCTCGGGGGTGGCTGCGAGCTCGCGCTCGCCTGCGACTTCCGCTTTGCGGCGCGAACCGCGAAGCTCGGACAGCCGGAGATCAATCTCGGGATCATTCCCGGCTGGGGCGGAACCCAGCGGCTTCCGCGCGTGACCACCCTCGGCTACGCGAAGGAGCTGATCTTCACCGGCCGGGTCGTCGACGCCGACGAGGCCGAGCGGCGAGGCCTGGTCAACGCGGTCTTCGAAGCCGGCGAGCTGATGCCGAAGACGATGGAGGTCGCGCGCCTGCTCGCCTCGAAGAGCCCGGTCGCGGTCGCGGCGGCGAAGGCCGCTTGCAACCGAGCGCTTCAGGGTGAGCACGCCGGGAATCTCGATGCCGAGGCCGCGAGGTTCGGCGAGCTCTTCGCGTCGGAGGATGCGAGGGAGGGCATGACGGCGTTCGTGGAGAAGCGCGAGCCCAAGTTCGTCGGGCGCTGAAGCCCGTCCTACAAGCTCGCACGTCCGCACATCACGCCC
>DASQWX010000200.1:0-20625 GCA_035640035.1 Gaiellaceae bacterium | reverse complement strand
ATCATCTACATCGACGAGGTCGACAAGATCGCGCGCAAGGCGGACAACCCGTCGATCACGCGCGACGTCTCGGGCGAGGGCGTCCAGCAGGCGCTCTTGAAGATCCTCGAGGGGACGGTGGCCTCGGTGCCGCCACAGGGTGGACGCAAGCACCCACACCAGGAGTTCCTCTCGATCGACACGACGAACATCCTCTTCATCTGCGGCGGCGCGTTCGCCGACCTCGACAAGATCATCGCGAAGCGGATCGGCAAGAACGCGGTCGGCTTCGGTGCCGATATCCGGTCGAAGAACTCGACCGAGTCGTCCGAGCTGCTTGCGCAGGTGATGCCAGAGGACCTGCTCGCATACGGCCTGATTCCCGAGTTCATAGGGCGGCTCCCGGTCGTCTCCGCGGTGCACCAGCTGCAACGTGAGGATCTCGTTCAGATCCTCACCGAGCCGAAAAACGCTCTCGTCAAGCAGTACCAGCGCTTCTTCGGCTACGACAACATCGAGCTCGTCTTCACCGACGACGCGCTCTGGGAGATCTCGGACAAGGCGCTCGAGCGCGAGACCGGGGCGCGAGGGCTACGGTCGATCATCGAGGCGGCGCTCCTCGACGTGATGTTCGAGCTGCCGTCGCGAAACGACGTCGTCAAGTGCGCGATCACCAAGGAGACGATCGCGAGGGAGCTGAAGCCGACGCTCGTGACGAGCGGCGCGGCGGCGGACGACGAGCCCGAAGAGCTCGCCGAAGAATCGGCCTAGAGCCTGTCGCCTGACCACGTCGGGAACCCGACGCCCGGCGTCGGCGAGACTACGATGGCCCGATGGAGCCGCTCTACGACCCGCACGGCGTCGAAGAACGCTGGCAGCAGACGTGGGAAGCAGAGGGCCTCTACAACGCCGAGGCCGACGACCCCCGCCGGAGCTACACGATCTGTTTCCCGCCGCCGAACGTCACAGGCGAGCTCCATCTCGGTCATGCACTGAACGGCGCGATCCAGGACGCGCTCGTCCGGTGGCACCGGATGCGCGACTTCAACACGCTGTTCCAACCGGGCTACGACCACGCCGGCATCTCGACCCAGAACGTGATCGAGAAGCAGCTCGCCGGGGAGGGAAAGACGCGCAAGGAGATCGGCCGCGAGGCCTTCGTCGAGCGCACGTGGGCGTGGCTCGAGTCGACGGGCCGAACGATCTTCGAGCAGCTCCGCAAGCTCGGGGCTTCGATGGACTACCGGCGGGAGCGGTTCACGATGGACGAGGGCTACGTCCGCGCCGTCATGCGCTTCTTCGTGCACCTCTACGAGCGCGGCTGGATCTACCGGGCGAACCGGATCATCAACTGGTGCCCCTTTCACGAATCCGCTCTCTCGGACCTCGAGCTCGTTCACGACGAGGTCGACGACAAGCTCTTCTACATCCGATATCCGTTCGTCGAGGGCGAGGGGGGCGTGACGATCGCGACCGTGCGCCCTGCAACGATCCTCGCGGACGTCGCAGTCGCCGTGCATCCGGATGACGAGCGGTACCGGGACGTAGTAGGCAGGGAGCTCGTCGTCCCCTTCGTCGAGCGACTCGTCCGCGTGATCGCCGACGAGCGGGTCGACCCCGAATTCGGGACGGGCGCTCTCAAAGTGACACCTGGGCACGACCCTCTCGACTTCGAGATCGGCCGCGCGCACGGCCTGCCGGAACCGATGGTGATTGGTCTCGACGGCCGCATGAACGAGAACGCCGGCGAGCTGGCGGGCCTGACCCAGGAGGAGGCCGGCGAGCGCGTGCTCACATGGGCTCGCGAACGGGGCCTGCTCGAGAAGAGCGAGCCGTACCGTCACTCGATCGCGCTCTGCGAGCGTTGCCGAAGCCGCATCGAGCCGCTGATCTCGCTCCAGTGGTGGTGCAAGATGGACGAGCTCAAGAAGCCCGCACTCGAGGCCTTGCGCGAGCGGCGTGTTCGCTACCACCCGGAGTCCCAGCACCGCTTCGCCATCGACTCGCTGGAGAATGCCCCTGACTGGTGCATCTCGCGGCAGCTCTGGTGGGGTCATCAGATTCCCGCTTGGCACTGTCCGGACGGGCACGTGACCGTCCGAGAGACCGAGCCCGAGGCGTGCGGCGAGTGTGGCTCGACCGAGCTGCGGCGCGAAGACGACGTGCTCGATACCTGGTTCTCGTCCGCCCTCTGGCCGTTCGCGACGCTCGGGTGGCCCGACGAGACGCCCGAGCTGCGGACGTTCTATCCCGGCGATGTCTCGGTCACGGCGCGCGAGATCATCCGGCTCTGGGAGAACCGCATGATCTTCTCCGGGCTCGAGCTGATGGGGGATGCCCCCTTCACCGACGTGATCATCACGTCGACGATCCTCGCGCCGGACAAGCGCCGGATGTCGAAGAGCCTCGGAACCGGGATCGACCCGCGAGACGTGATCTCCGAGTACGGAGCGGATGCGATCCGCTATGGGCTGCTGAAAATGTCTTCCACCCAGGACGTCGCGTTCTCGTACGGCGCGGTTCAAGAGGGTCGGAAGCTGGCGAACAAGCTCTGGAACGTCAGCCGCCTGCTCTTGCAGACGGGCTCGGCGGTGTCACCGCGCCTCGCCCCGCGGTCGCTCGAAGAGCGCTGGATCGTTGCTCGCCTCGATGCTGCGCAATCCCAGATCAACGCCGGGCTGGGGGAGTTCAACTTCGCCGCGGTCGCCTCGGCGCTCTACCGCGTCACCTTCGACGACTTTTGCGACTGGTACGCGGAGGCGATCAAGCCGAGGATCTACGCCGACGACGAGGACGCCCGCGCGACGGCCCTCGCGAACCTGGAGCGCCTGCTGAAGCTGCTCCATCCCGTCATGCCGCACGTCTCCGAGGAGATCTGGAGCAACCTTCCGAACCGCGACACCCGGTTAATCGTGGCTCCGTGGCCCGATTGGGACGGGACGATGGCCGAGACGCAGGCGGAGTTCGAGCCCATCCAGACCGCCGCTGAACTGTTTCGGCGAGCCGGCGTGCGCGTCCCGCTGACGGAGGACCAGACGCGGATCTTCGAGGCGGTCGTGAAGCCCGATCGCGCGAAGGCGAACGGCGACCCCAGCGCCGAGATCGAACGGCTCCGCAGGGAGGTCGAACGGGCGGAGAAGATGCTTGCCAATGAGCGCTTCGTCGAGAACGCTGCGCCGGACGTGGTCGAGGCCGAGCGCGAGAAGCTCGCCAGATACAGGCGCGAGCTCGATGCCCTCTCAGGCTAAAGCGGTTTGCCCGGCCATGCCCTCCGGGCCTCTGGCAACGTGACCGGGCAAACCGCATGGATCGAATCGCTCACGCCCTGGCCGGAGGAGTTCGGCCTCGGGCGGATGCTCGAGTTGTTGGCGGAGCTCGACGAGCCGCAGCGCGCCTATCGAACGGTCCACGTCGTCGGCACGAACGGCAAGTCGACGGTCACGCGCCGGGCGGCAGCGTTCCTCGGGCGTGAAGGGATCCGTGCGGGCGCGTACACCTCGCCGCATGTCTCCGGGTGGAGTGAGCGGATCCAGGTCGACGGCGAGGGAGTGGACTTCGACGCGGCGATCGGGCGCGTTCGGAATCCGGCAGAGAGGCTCGGGGCCACTCAGTTCGAGGCGCTGACGGCCGCTGCGCTCGCCGAGTTCGCCGACGCCGGGGTCGACGTCGCCGTCGTCGAAGCCGGTCTCGGCGGCCGGCTCGATGCGACGAACGTGCTCGACGCTGAGATCGTCGCGCTGACGAACGTGGCCCTCGACCACACCGACGTGCTCGGGAAGACGCGGGACGAGATCGCCCGCGAGAAGCTGGCAGTCGTGAAGCCCGGTGCGACCGTTGTTATCGGCGAGCCCGAATGGGAGACGCTTGCCCATGAGCGGGGGGCGGCGAGGATCATCCACTCCGATGACGTCGGTCGGGCCGCAGCCGAGCAGCTTCTTGGTCGCCGGCTGTCGGGTGACGTCGACGTCGATCTGCCGGGCCGGCTCGACGTCGTCGGCGACGATGTCTTCGCCGGCGCTCACAACCCCGCGGGCGTCGAGTGGCTTGTCGCACGCCTTCCGCGGTCCGACTACGTCGTCTGCGCTGCGATCCTCGCCGATAAGGACGCGCGCTCGATGCTCGCGACGCTGGCCCGTGTCGGCTCGAGGTTCATCGCTACCGGGGTGGACACCGAACGAGCGTTGAGGCCGGACGAGCTCGCGGACCTCGCGAGGGAGTTTTTCGCCGATGTCGAATCGGTTCCAGATGCCACGAGAGCTCTCGAGCGAGCGCGCGAGTTGGCGCGGCCCGGCCGCGCCGTTCTCGTCACCGGCTCGCTCTACTTGCTGCGCGACCTCTTCAGGTGGCTGGAACCCGTACGATGACGAAGCTCGGCGAGCGGCTGAGCGTGTTCGCGGTCGCCTTGATCGTGATCGTGATGGTCGTGGGGCTCGCGTTCGGCGCCGGCTACCTCGTCGGGAAGCTCCTTCTCTGATCGGAGCGTGACGGTGATTTACGACGAGCTCACTGCCAGCGGCGCCTTCGACTTCTTCAGCACCGGCACGTGGGAGATCGTCAGGAACCTCGCGATCCTCTTCGTGGCCGTGTTCTGGCTGGCCGTCGCCGTCTGGGTCTACAAGGATGCTCGGCGGCGTATCGAGGATCCTTGGCTCGTCGCCATGGCGGCGCTGATCGGGCTCGTCCCGCCGTTCATCGGTGCACTCGTCTACCTGCTCTTGCGGCCGCCGGAATATCTCGAAGAGGTACGCGAACGCGAGCTCGAGATCCGTGCGATGGAGGACCGGCTCGCCACGCGTAACCTCCACTGCCCCGTGTGCCGCGCACAGGTCGAGGCGACCTATCTGGTCTGCCCCGTGTGCACCACGAAGTTGAAGCAGGCCTGCGTCAACTGCAAGGCGCCGCTCGAGGCGCTCTGGCAGGTCTGTCCCTTCTGCGAGACACCGGTCGAGCCGACCGCTCCGCCGCAGGTCGGCAGGACGCAGTGGCTCGAGCCCTCGCGCCCTCGTAGAGAACGGCGGCGCGCCGAGTAGACTGCCCGGCCTTGGCCGCGGAGCGCACGCTCGTCCTGATCAAGCCGGACGCCATCCAGCGAAAGCTCGCGGGGGAGATTCTGGCTCGGTTCGAGCGGCGGGGGCTCGAGATCGTCGGGGCCCGACTGCTGATGGTCGACCGCGTCCTGGCCGGCGAGCATTACGCCGAGCACTCGGAGAAGCCGTTCTTCGGCGAGCTCGTCGACTTCATCACGTCGGGACCGACGCTCGCGCTCGTGCTCCAGGGCGAGTCGGCGATCTCGGTGGTGCGGACGACGATGGGGGCCACGAATCCGACTGAAGCGGAGCCTGGGACGATCCGCGGCGACCTGGCGCTCGCGATGCCCGACAACCTCGTGCACGGATCCGACTCGGCCGTGTCCGCGGAGCGCGAGATCGGGCTCTGGTTCCGCGATGCCTCCGCCTGACGACTCCGTCGCGCGGAACATCGAGCTCTGGACGGGCCGCGACGAGTACGTCGTCGAGTCAGGACGCCAGGCCTGGGCAAGTGACGAGCCATCGTGGGGCGTTTGGCCGGTGCCCGAGCGTGACGTCGGCGTCCTGCCCGACGTCGCCGGCAAGGACGTGGTCGAGCTGGGATGCGGCACCGCCTACTGGTCTGCGTGGCTCGCGCGGCGCGGCGCGCGCGTCGTCGGCGTCGATCCGACACCGGCTCAGCTCGAACGGGCGCGCCGCTTTCAGGCCGAGTTCGGCCTCGACTTCCCACTCGTGCAGGCTGCGGCGGAGGAGGTCCCGCTCGAGGACGCTGCGTTCGATCTCGCCTTTTCCGAGTATGGCGCGTCGATCTGGGCCGATCCGTATCGGTGGATCCCGGAGGCGGCACGACTGTTGCGTCCGGACGGACAACTCCTCTTCCTTTGCAACAGCACGCTTGTCACCCTCTGCTCGCCGGACGGCGCGGAGCGGGCGAAGGAGTGTCTGCAGCGGCCGCAATTCGGCATGCACCGGTTCGACCAGTGGGACGGCGTCGAGTTCCATCTCGCCCACGGAGACTGGATCCGGCTCCTGCGCGCGAGCGGGTTCGAGCTCGAGAACCTGATCGAGCTGCAGGCGCCTCCTGACGCTCGGACGCACCCGCATTACGACTATGTGACCGCCGAGTGGGGTCGCCGGTGGCCGGCCGAGGAGATCTGGCTCGCCCGTAAGCGCGGATGAGCGCGCCGCCTGCGCCGCCGCTTCTCCTCGCCTCGCGGTCGCCACAGCGGCGCGCGATTCTCGAGCAGCTTGCGATTCCGTTCGAGGCGGTGATTCCGTCGTACGAGGAAGAGGCAACCGGTGCGGAGCCGACGGTGGAGGTCGAACGCCGCGCGGAGGGAAAGGCGCGTTCGGTCGCGGGCATCTCCGATGAGCTGCCGGTCCTCGGCGTCGACACCGAGGTGGTCCTCGACGGTCGGGTCTACGGAAAGCCAGTGGACGCCGGGGAGGCGGAGGCGATGCTCGAGGCGCTCGCCGGAAGAACCCACGAGGTGGTTTCCGGCCTCTGTCTGCTCACGAGCGCATGGGAGGAGGTGCGCCACGAGGTCACACGCGTCACGTTTCGCCCGCTCACGCCGCGGGAGCTCGGCCTGTATGTGGCGTCCGACGAGTGGCGCGACCGCGCCGGCGGGTACGCGATCCAGGGCCTCGGCGCCGCCCTGGTCGAGCGGATCGAAGGCGACTACCTGAACGTCGTCGGCCTGCCAGCCGCGCTGCTGGTCAACGTGCTGGCCGAGCGGTTCCCGGGCGTGTACGGGTACGGCTGATCGGGGCGTGACCTGGGGTCAGACCCGAGTACACGCCCAAAGGAGGCAGGTCCGGCGGCGGCAACGAAATCGGCATACAGCTCCCGTGCTCGTTTCGGCACGGGGCTGAAGAGCGAGAGCAGCCACGCGGTCTGGAGGAACTCCGGCCGGTCTCGTAGACCGATCGTCTCGCCGTAGCTGCTCCAGCGCCACTCGCTCGGATGGCGACACAGGCCGGCCCGGATCGGGTTGAGCACGATGTATCGCGTCAGCTCGAGTAGGTGAGCCTGGCCCTCGACCAGCACAGTTCGGAATCGGCGCTCGAAAACATGACCTTCGAATCCGTGGCGCCAGTTGAACCATTGTGCATACACGCCGTTGAGTCTCTGCATTCCGCGCGAGATGTTCGGCTGCGGCGTCTCGACGAGCAGGTGAAAGTGGTTGCTCATCAGGCAGTAGCTGTGGCAGCGCCAGTCGAGTCGCTGGACGACTTCCCTGAGGATCTGCTGGAACCGGAGTCGATCGCGCGCATCGTTGAAGATGTCCGTCTTGCGCACGCCCCGTGAGGTCACGTGGTAGATCGCGCCGGGAAACTGGACGCGGGGCGGTCGCGGCATCCTCCGAGACTACGTCGGGAGATGACCAGCCACTGGACGCCGTTCGAGTTCCGGCGCGATTTTGGCGCCCGTTGGAGACGGGGCCCGGGGCCAGACCCAAGGACACGCCCCTCGGAGACGCGGTCGTGAGCGACCTGGTCGTCGGTGAGGATGGCAAGGCTCGCTGCCGTTGGGGCTCGACGGACGAGCGCTACCGCGACTACCACGACACCGAGTGGGGGCGACCCGTCACCGACGAGCGCGGGCTCTACGAGCGGCTGTGCCTCGAGTGCCTCCAGAGCGGCCTTTCCTGGGCGCTGATCCTGCGCAAGCGAGACGAGCTGCGGGCAGCTTTCGCCGGCTTCGACCCGGACGCCGTCGCCGGGTTCGGCCGTAGGCAGGTCGAAGCGCTGCTCCAAGATCCCCGCGTGATCCGTAACCGCCGGAAGCTCGAGGCGATCGTCCAAAACGCCAAGGCCACCGTCGCGATGCGAGCCGATTCGCCGCTCCCCGAGCTCGCCTGGAGCTGCCGCCCGCCGCAGCGCCGGGCACCGAGGAGCTACAAGGACATGGCCCCGTTCTCCGACGAGTCGAAGCTGCTCGCCAAGGAGCTCAAGCGCCGCGGCTTTGCATTCGTCGGCCCGACCACCGTCTACTCGACGATGCAAGCGGTTGGCATCGTCAACGACCACCTTGCGGGTTGCTTTGTCCGCGACGAGGTCGACAAAGCGTTACGCGACGTGGAGGCTTCTTCGCAGGGTCGCTAGACTCGGCGCGGGTCGATGGGCATCTTCACGCAAATGACCGGGTTCGGAGGCCGTGACATGGCCGTGGACCTGGGCACCGCGAACACGCTCGTGTACGTCAGGGGGCGAGGCATCGTGCTCAGCGAGCCGTCGGTCGTCGCGATCGACCAGCGCTCCGGCGAAGTCCACGCGGTCGGCGTCGAGGCGAAACGGATGCTCGGCCGCACTCCGGGGACGATCAGCGCGATCCGGCCGCTCAAGGACGGCGTCATCGCCGACTTCGACGTCACGGAACAGATGCTCCGCCACTTCATACAGAAGGTCCACCAGCACCGGTTCGCGCACCCTCGCGTGGTCGTCTGTGTCCCGAGCGGTGTCACCGGCGTCGAGAAGCGAGCCGTCGAAGAGGCCACCCTCTCCGCCGGCGCCCGGCAGGCCTATCTGATCGAGGAGCCGATGGCAGCGGCGATCGGCGCCGGCCTGCCCGTCTCCGAGCCGACCGGGAACATGATCGTCGACATCGGCGGCGGGACGACCGAGGTCGCAATCATCTCGCTCGGCGGCATCGTCGTCAGCCAGAGCATGCGCGTCGGCGGCGACGAGATGGACGAGGCGATCATCCAGCACATCAAGACCGAATACAAGCTGCTCGTCGGCCAGCAGACGGCCGAGGAGATCAAGCTCGAGGTCGGCTCTGCCTTCGACCTGCGCGACGAGGTGCAGGCGGAAGTAAGAGGCCGCGACATGCTTACCGGCCTCCCGAAGACCGTCATCCTCAGCAGCGAGGAGGTCCGCAGAGCGCTCGACGGCCCCGTCGGCCAGATCATTGACGCGATCAAGTCGACGCTGGACAAGACCCCGCCCGAGCTCGCCGCCGACATCATGGATCGCGGCATCGTTCTCGCGGGTGGAGGAGCGCTGCTCCACGGCCTCGACGAGCGCCTCCGGTACGAGACGCAGATGCCGGTCCACCTCGCTGAGAGCCCGCTGACCTGCGTTGCCGTCGGCTCGGGTCGCAGCCTCGAAGAATTCGAGGCGATCCACCGCAGCGCCTCGAAGGCGCGCCGGAACAACCATCGGCCCTACTAGGGCGTAAGCAAACCTCAACCCTTCGAGAACAGCTTTCCGAATCCTTCCCTAAACTAGAACGCTTCGTGCCTCGCAACCGCTCAGCACGGCTGGCGGTCTTGGGGGCGGGAGTTCCGCGCTCGAGGCCGGTTTCCTACTCGTCACGACAGGCCAGCGCCGTCAGGCGCCGGATCGTGGCAGGTGTGCTTGTGCTGCTTTCGATCGTGCTGATCACGATCTACTTCCGCGAGTCGTCCGGCGGCGGCCTGCACCAGGTGCAGAGCGCGGGCGCGACGGTTCTGCGGCCGTTCGAGATCGCGGCCGACCGTGTCTCCCGGCCCTTCCGGGATGCGTACGGCTACTTCGCCGGGCTCGTCAACGCGAAGTCCGAGAACGAACGCCTGCGTCACGAGCTCGACGTCTACCGCCAGCAGGCGACGCAGAACCTGTCCGCCGCGAGCGAGAACTCGGATCTGCTCCGCAAGCTCCACTTCGTCAACAGCCGGAGCTTCCCGCGTGGCTACGGCTACGTCGGGGCATCGATCATCGCGCAGCCGCCTTCCGCCCTCGAGCAGCAGGTGACGGTTGACGCGGGCACCGCGGACGGGGTCCAGGCGAACGACCCGGTCGTGACGGACGAAGGCCTCGTCGGCACGGTGGTCCGGGCCGCAACGCACGTCTCGCTCGTGGCGCTCCTGACGGACGACACCACTTCGGTCTCCGCCGTCGACGTCGAGACCCGCGCCTGGGGAATCGTCAAGGCCGGCAGCACCTTCGATCACGTCAGCAAGGATCAGCGTGTCAACCAGGGCGACCAGCTCGTCACCGCTGGTTGGAAGTCCGGGAATCTCAGCTCGATCTATCCGAAGAACATTCCGATCGGGGTGGTCGAGAAGGTGGGTCAGAACGACGTCGATCTCTACAAGCACGTCCAGCTGAAGCCGTTCGCGGACTTCAAGACGCTGAGCTCCGTGCTCGTTTTGATCCCGAAGAATCGATGATCGCCGACATCGCGAAGGGGGCGGCGCTGCTCTTCGTCGCGGCGATCGTGCAGGTCACGCTCTTGTCGCAGATCGACGTCTTCCACGGAGCGCCCGACCTCGTGCTGGTGACGCTCGTCGGTGTCGCGCTGCTCCGGGGAACGATCTTCGGCGCAGCCGCGGGTTTCGGCGCCGGCCTCGTCGTCGACACCGCGACGCTCCAGACGCTGGGCGTCACTTCGCTGCTGCTGACGATCGCCGGCTACTGGATCGGCCGCTACGGCGAGACGACCGGGCGGGACCGGACGCACGCGCCGTTCGTCTCCGTCGCCGTCGTCACGCTGCTCTACTCGATCGGCGTCCTCGTCCTCCACTACATGCTCGGGGATCCAGTCTCGGCGCAGCGGGTCCTGCTCGACGCGTTTCCCTTCGAGCTGATCTTCAACCTGCTCCTGACGCTGCCCGTCTACGCGCTCTGCCGGCGGCTCTTCCGCCCGCCGCCGACCGGGCTCGAGGAGGTCCAGCTCCTTGGCTAGCACCGAGGTTCGGCCGACCACCCGACGCCGACATCGACGCCCGTCGAGCAACGGCTCCGGGTCGCGGCCCTTCCTGCCGCCGAGCGCCGGGGTCGCCGAGCCCTTCCGGCTGACGCCCCAACTGGCCCTGCGCATCGCCATCCTCGGCGGGATCGCGATCACGGTGTTCGGCGTCCTCTTCTTCAGGCTCTGGGCCCTCCAGGTCCTCTCCGGCCCGCAGTACCTGCACGCGGCCCTGAACAACCAGCTCCGCTCGGTTCCGCTCGAGGCGCCGCGTGGCCCGATCGTCGATCGCGACGGTCGAACGATCGTCGACAACCGTGCGGCCACGGCGGTTCAGCTGTGGACCGCGGACCTGCCGAAGACATGGCGCGCGCGGCTGAACGAGCTCCGGCGCCTGTCGACGATCATCAACGTGCCGGTCGCCGAGATGGTGGCCGAGCTCAAGAAGCGCGGCGGCGATCCGGCGACCCCGGTAACGGTCCAGGAGTCGATCCACAAGGCGCAGTACCTCTACCTGCAGGAACGAGGACGCGACTTCCCCGGCGTCCGCCTTGCCCCGGCGTACGTGCGCGGGTATCCGTACCAATCGCTCGCGGCACAGGTGCTCGGCAATGTCGGCCCGATCAGCCCGGGTGAGTACAAGCTCTACCGCAAGAAGGGCTACCGCCTCAGCGACAAGATCGGCCAAGGCGGGATCGAGGCCCGCTACGACGCCTATCTGCGCGGGAAGGACGGGCTCGCCCAGCTGCGGGTCGACGCCTTCGGTCGGCCGCGAGGCGGCCAGGTGATCGAGCAGTCCCCCACCCCCGGCGAGGCCGTGCGGCTGACCCTCGACATGAACCTCCAGCGCGCCGCCGAGCGCGGAATCCGCGCCGGCATCGTCGCAGCCCATGCCTCGGACTGCGTCGGCTGCTGGGCGTCGAACGGCGGCGCGATCGTCGCGCTGGATCCTCGCGACGGGTCGATCCTGGCGCTGGCGTCGAACCCGACTTTCCAGCCGGGGGTCTTCAACTCGCACGATCCGAGGAAGCTCGCGCCGCTGCTGAACGCACGCGTCGCGCGGGAGGACAACTATCCGGCCGTCGACCGCGCGATCGCCGGCCTCTACCCCGCCGGCTCGACCTACAAGCCGGTGACGGCACTCGCCGCGCTGGAGGAGCGCCTCGTCTCGCCGACCGAGCCGCTGCCGTGCACCGGCGTCTACCACGTCTACGACAAGCAGGGCCACGTGATCCCAGGCGGCACGTTCAAGAACTGGGATCCGTTCGTCAGCCAGGAGATGACGCTGCCGACCGCGCTCGCGGCCTCGTGCGACACCTACTTCTACGAGCTCGGCTACCGCTTCTACAAGCTGCCCGCGTCCCGCCGGCACCCGTTCCAGGAGTGGGCGGCACGGTTCGGTTTCGGCCACAAGACGGGCGTCGACCTGCCTGGTGAGCTGCCCGGGCTGCTCCCGACGCCGGAGTGGCGTCGCGCGCACTACAAAGACCCGGTCGACAAGCTCTGGAAGCCTGGCGACTCGATCCAGCTTGCGATCGGCCAGAAGGACCTGCTCGT
Source organism: Gaiellaceae bacterium (assembly GCA_035640035.1). Classification (GTDB taxonomy): domain Bacteria; phylum Actinomycetota; class Thermoleophilia; order Gaiellales; family Gaiellaceae; genus 13-2-20CM-68-14. Next base: position 8,388 of record DASQWX010000200.1, on the reverse strand, counting down.
GACCCCGCTGCAGATGGCCCGCTTCTACGCCATGATCGCGAACGGGGGCCGGCTCGTTCGCCCACACATCGCCGCCGACGTCGAGGAGGTCAGCACCAGGCAGGTCCCCGGTCGCGTTCTCCACAGCTTCGCGCCGCCGCCCGCGCAGACCGTCAAGATCGATCCGGTCTACCTCGACGCAGTCCGCCAGGGTCTATACCAGGCGACCCACGCCTCGGACGGCACTGCGACCTCCGTCTTCGGGACCTTCCCGATTCCGATCGCCGGCAAGACGGGGACGGCCGAGAAGAATGTGAGCATCCCGGGTTTCACCGGCAAGATGGACCAGTCCGAATGGTGCGGGTATGCGCCCGCCGATGCGCCGACGATCGTCGTCTGCGCGCTGATCGAGAACGGCGGCCACGGTGGCACCGCGGCGGCGCCGGCGGCGCTCAAGGTTTTCGAGGCGTACTTCAAGACGCAACCGACGCTGGTCTCGGTACCGACGAAGAGTGATTGAGGCCGTCGACACGAGGACGCGCGGGCTCCGGGCCCAGCGCAGCGAGGGCGTCGAGGTCGGCGCAGTGATTCGGCGGCTCGACTGGGTCCTGCTGGCGGCCACCGCCGGGCTTGTCGGGTATGGCCTCTGGGCCATCTCCGGCATCACCAGGCACGACGTCCCCGGGAACGCGAACTACTACGTCGTCCGCCAGGGCATCTACGCGGCCCTCGGTCTCGTCTCGCTCCTGGCGGTCGTCTTCCTCGACCCCGACTACTACCGCCGTTACCGCAAGCAGATCTACGTGGGAACGCTGGGGTTGATGGTGATCGTGCTCCTCGCCGGGGCGGTGACGCGGGGATCGAAGCGCTGGCTCGACCTCGGCTTCTTCAAGTTCCAGCCGTCCGAGTTCGGGAAGCTGCTCTTCGTTCTCTTCCTTGCCGGCCTCCTCGCCGACCGGACGAAGCGGATCGGCGACAGCCGTACGGTCCTGACGGCGATCGCCTTCGCCGCGGGGCCGGTCTTCCTTGTCTTCGTCCAGCCCGACCTCGGAACCGCGATGGTCTATGGGGCCGCGCTCGCAGGAGTTCTGTTCGTGGCAGGAACGCGTTGGACGCATCTCGCGATCCTCGGGGGCGCCACGCTCGTCGCGGCGTTGCTCATGCTCTGGATCCTGCCGGCGACCGGGCACCCGGTGCTCAAGCACTACCAGCAGCAGCGCATCGTCGGCTTCATGCACCGGAACGACGACCCGCGTGGGGCGACCTACAACGTCACGCAGTCGATCAACGCAGTCGGCGCCGGCCAATGCTGCGGCCGCGGGGTCAAGGGCGCGACGCAGACCAACCTGAACTTCCTGCCCGAGCACGCCACCGACTTCGTGTTCGCGTCGATCGCCGAGCAGCGAGGCTTCCTCGGCGTCTCGATCCTCCTGCTCCTCTATCTCCTCGTCGTCTGGCGAGGCCTGAAGGTGATCGCCGGCGCCAGGGACGCGTTCAGCGCCATCGCGGCGGGCGGGATCGTCGTCGCGCTGCTTTTCCAGGTCTTCGTCAACGTCGGGATGACGATCGGCATCGCGCCGATCACCGGCATCCCGCTCCCGTTCGTCAGCGTCGGCGGCTCCGCGATGATCGCGAACCTGCTCGCGATCGGCGTCCTGGAAGCGATTCACGTCAGGGGAAACGCCCGCCGCCGCCTCCGCTAGTTCTTCTGTCGTCCGGTCCAGGTCCTACGCTTCGCGCATCGACTCGGAGGTGGACGTATGGCCGCCACGCATGAAGCCGAAGAGCTGCTGCTGATCGAGGAGGCGGACGCCTGGTTCGAGTACCTGGAAGCCACCCGGGGTCAATCCGAGGTGCGCTACCAGGAAGTCGAGCCGTGGGCTTGGGCCCGCCTCTCGCAGCGGCTCCGCGCGATCAGGGCGCGAATGGCGAAGCTGCGGCCTGCTGCGGCAGCTTAGGCGCCCGCGCCGCGCCGGTGAGCCGGCAGTGGCGGCGAGCCTGGGACGACTGAGCGCGCTGCTACGCTGACAGCAGCCCATGGCACGGCTTTCCATAAGCATTCGCAGCGCGCGCTCCGCCCGGGACCGGGTGACGCCAGCGCGCGCGCACGAGAAGGAGATTTCTATTGCTGCAGTTCTTCAGGCGCAAGAAGCGCCAGAAAGACGCGCCCGAGAAGGGCGCTCCTCAGCCTGAACCAGTAGCCCCGAAGAGGCCTGCCCCGAGAGCGGCGGGCGAACAATCGAAACCGAGGCGCCGACGCGGTAGTCGCGGCGGCCGCGGCCGGAAAAAGAAGCCAGAAACGGCCGCGACGGCCGAGTCCGCGAAGTCGGAGGCGCCCGAGCGGAAGCCGACACAGCGGACACGGAGGAGCAGCGCGCAGCGACGTCGGACAGCTCCCCGCCGGGCACCGTTGCCGGCCGCGAAGCGCGAGCTCCTCGTCTCCGCGGACGTCGGCGAGCAGCGCGTGGCCGTGCTCGAGGACGGCAGGGTCGCCGAGGTCTATCTCGAGCGGCCGGAGCGCCGCTCGATCGCGGGCAACGTCTACAAGGGCGTCGTCGACAACGTCTTGCCGGGAATGGAGGCCGCCTTCGTCGAGATCGGGCTCGAGAAGAACGGCTTCCTCTACGTCGACGAGATCGTCGTCCCCGAGCTCGAGGGGCGCCGCCACGGCAAGAAGATCCAAGACCTGATCAGCCGAGGCCAGGAGATCCTCGTCCAGGCGGTCAAGGACCCGATGAAGTCGAAGGGCGCACGGTTGACGACCGAGATCTCGTTGCCCGGCCGCTTCGTCGTCTACGTCCCGAGTGGCGAAGGGCTCGGCGTCTCGCGACGGCTCGACGACGACGAGCGCGTTCGTCTGCGCGACATCGTCAGGGCGCTCGAGGTCAAGAAGGGCGGCGTCATCGTCCGGACGGCGGCCGAAGGCGCGTCGGCCGACGACATCGAGCGCGACCTCGTCTTCCTGCAGCGGCTCTGGAAGGAGATCGAGGGGCGGGCGAAAGTCGCGAAGGCCCCCGCGCTGCTGTATCAGGAGGCGGAGTTGCCGCTCCGCGTCGTTCGGGATCTCTTCACCGACGACTTCGAGCGGCTGATCGTCGACGACGAGCGAACGCAGAAGCGAATCGTCGGTTACCTGAAGAAGACATCGCCGCACATGGCCGAGCGCGTCGTTCGCCACCGTGAGAAGGCGCCGCTCATGGACGCGTACGGAGTCGACGCCGAGATCCGCTCGACCCTGTCACGGCGGGTCGACCTCCCCTCGGGCGGCTACCTCGTCTTCGACTATGCCGAAGCGTTCACCGTCATCGACGTCAACACGGGCCGCTTCGTTGGCTCGCGCGGGAAGGGCGCCGCCGGCCGGCTCGAGGACACGATCACGAAGAACAACCTCGAGGCCGTCAAGGAGGTCGTGCGGCAGCTTCGGCTCCGCGACATCGGGGGCATCATCGTCATCGACTTCATCGACATGGCAAATCCGAAGAACCGGGCGACGGTCGAGGAGGCGCTGAAGAACGAGCTCGAGCGCGATCGGACGAAGACGTACGTCGTCGAGATCTCGCCGCTCGGCCTGGTCGAGATGACGCGGCAGAACGTCACCGACGGGCCGCGCGAGATCCTGACGCGCAAGTGCCCCGTGTGTGACGGCGACGGCGTCGTCGTTTCCGACGCGTCCGTGGCGATCGAGGTCGAGCGGAAGCTGCGCGCGCTCGCAGCGGGGTCGCGCCACAAGGCCTTCAAGGTCGCCGTCAACGAGCATGTCGCGAGCCTTCTGGTCGGGCCCGGCGCGAGCCGCCTGACGGAGATCGAGGCGCAGGCGAAGCGCCGGTTCGTGCTGGTTCCCCGCGAGGGGGTTCCGCACGACTTCTTCGAGGTGCTCGATCAGGGCACGCTGGAGAAGCTCCAGGGTGAGACTCCGGTCGCCGAGGGGGCAGAGCTTCAGGTCAAGCTCGTCGAGGTCGGCCGGCACGATGTCGGCGCCGGGATCGCGAAGCTCGACGGCTACACGGTCTCAGTCGGCGAGGGTGCAAGCCAGATCGGCAAGACCGTGAAGGTCCGTGTCGAGCGCTTCGTCGACGGAACGGCGTACGCGATGCTCGTCTCCAAGGGGAAAGAAGCCCTGGAGCCGATCACGGCCGAGGGCCAGGCGGAGAAGCCGACCCGTAAGCCACCCGCTCGCAAGACAGCGAAGGCCGAGGCCGCCGTGGCGAAGGAGCCTCCGCCGGCCGAAGAGCCCACGGCTGAGGAAGAGGCGGAGCCGGCCGCTGGCGAACCGGCCGAGGGCCCGAAGCCACGAAAGAAGACGAGACGTGGCTCGCGGGGCGGGCGCGGCCGTAAGAAGAAGACGGCGACCGCGACGGAGGCTGCGGCCGCTCAGGACGGCGCCGCGCCCGAGCCCAAGATCCACCTGCCGGACCCGAGCCTCGGCCAGGAATCGACGAAGATCGACGCCGAGGCTGCGACGCCGAACGGCGAGACCGAGGTGGACGAGACCGAGGCGCCGAAGCCGCGCAAGAAGACGCGGCGGGGTAGCCGCGGCGGGCGCAATCGCCGCAAGAAGGCGACCGCGGCGAGCTCGAACGGAGGCGACGACGCAGTCGAAACCGTCGATTCGGCCTCCGACGAGTACGTCCCGATGGCGGAGTGGATCGACGAGGTCGAGACCAGCTAGACCGTCCGCGCGAATAGCTCGCGACGAGGACGCAGGAAGAGCGCATAGATCGCCAGCGCGCATGCCACCATCGCCGCCCAGGCCGCCGAGGCCGACGGGTGGAGCACATTTGGGATATCCCAGTTCGTCCAACCGCGCTTGACGATCTGCTCGGTCCACAGATCCTGAACCTGGTTCGTCAGGCCGTAGACGAGCATCAGCGCGAGATAGACGGCGGCCAGCGTCCGGAGGATCGGACGCCTGATCCCGCCGATCAGCCGCGAGAGCAACAGCGCGGTAACGGTCAGGAGGAAGCCGTCCATCCCGTGGTGGTGGCCGTGGTGCACCGCGGCGTGGGAATACCCGGCGCCCGGCTCGGGCCGAATTGCTCCGGTGATGAAGATCGAGCCCAACACCGGCACGCCGTCGAGGAAGAACCCGAGCTCCGCGGCGATGTAGGGCGCCGCGAAGAAGAGGGACATGCCGCCGATTGCGAGCCGAGCAAGATCGCCTCGCCAGCTCGCCCGCGAGAACTCACGCCTGCCCACCCGGCTCGCCCAGACAGTCATTAGGAACGCGAGTGCGACTCCGACCACTGCCGGCACGTTGGCCCATTTGGGGTCGAGATGGCTCTCCGTTTGGACTCCGGGATAGGCAACCGTGGCGCAGAGGACGAATGCGGCCATCCCGGTGAGATCGGCGCGCCGGTCGTCGAGCCGGTCGACGACGATCGGCAGGACGGCGACAGCCGCCAGAGCGGCCGAGAAGCTGAGAAAGACCAGGCCGCGGCCGGCGCCGCCGATGAACCCGGTGTTGTGCACCTTCCAGAGCACTCTCGGCGGCAGCCGCCAGTACGTCTCGAAGACCGCGACGGCGGTGAGGAAGAACAGCGTCCAGACGACCCAAATCTCTCGCAGTCCCGCGCTTTGCGGACGAGCGGGGATCACGGCTAAACTGCCTCCTCGCGGGCCAAGGCCCGCGTTTCTATGGCTGACTACGCGATCATCTCACTCGGCGGTAAGCAGTACCGCGTTCGCGAGGGCGATCGGCTGCTGGTCGACCGTGTCTCGACCGGCGAGGGAAAGATCTTCCATCCGGAGGTCCTGCTCACGGGCGGCAACGGGAAGCCGAGTCTCTCGCCGCGCGTCCAGGTGACCGCGAAGGTGGTCGGATCTCCGCTGGGCGAGAAAATCCGGATCGGCAAGTACAAGCCGAAGAAGGGCTATCGCCGCCACACCGGCTTCCGTGCCAAGCTCTCCGAGATCGAGATCCAGTCGATTGGCTCGCGCGCGGCGAGGAAGGAAGAGTCGAAGGCCGCGGCGAAGCCGAAGGCTCCCGCAAAGCCGAAGGCTGCCGCGAAGAAGCCGGCAGCGCGAAAAGCCCCCGCCAGGAAACCTGCCACCGGAACGAAGTCGGAGACGAAGTAATGGCTCACAAGAAAGGTCTTGGCTCGTCCCGCAACGGGCGTGACTCGAACGCGAAACGTCTCGGCGTCAAGGCGTTCGACGGTCAGACGGTGAAGGCCGGGATGATCATCGTCCGCCAGCGCGGGACGCGGTTCCGCCCTGGGCCCGGCACGGGGATCGGCAAGGACGACACGATCTTCGCCAAGCGCGACGGGACGCTCTCGTTCCGTCAGTCTGGCGACCGCCGAACCGTGTCGGTTGATGCCTCGGTCTCAGTAACCGAGTAGCAGCAATGTTCAACGACCGCGCCCGCATTCACGTGCAGGCGGGGCGCGGCGGCGACGGCGCGCTCAGCTTTCGGCGCGAGAAGTACGTGCCGAAGGGCGGCCCCGACGGCGGCGACGGCGGCCGTGGCGGCGACGTCGTCCTCGTTGCGGACCCCGCCTTGCGCGACCTCTCGCGCTTTCGGCGTGAGCGCTGGTTCAAGGGTGGACGCGGCGGCCACGGCGGCGGCTCGGGGAAGCACGGGGCCGACGGCGAGCGCGTCGAGCTTCGCGTTCCGGTTGGGACGCAAGTCCTCGACGCCGACGGGAACCTGACGGTCGACCTCGCGCACGCCGGCGCCCAGGTGGTGCTTGCCCGCGGCGGCGCCGGGGGAAGGGGGAACCGCCGCTTCGCGACGCCGACGCGCCAGACGCCGCGTTTCGCCGAGACGGGCGTCCCGGGGGAGGAGGCGGACTTCGAGCTGCGCTTGAAGCTCCTCGCCGATGGAGCCCTCGTCGGACTGCCGAACGCCGGCAAGTCGTCGCTACTGGCCCGGATATCGAACGCCAAACCGAAGATCGCCGAGTACCCGTTTACAACGCTCGAGCCCGTGCTCGGCACCGTCGACGCACCGGATGGGCGGCAGCTCGTCGCCGCGGATGTGCCGGGCTTGATCGAGGGGGCGAGCGAAGGCGTCGGACTCGGCCACGAGTTCCTCGCGCACCTGGAGCGCGCTCGACTACTCGTCCACGTCATCGACGCGGCGGCGGGCGACCCGGCCGAGCAGTTCCGCACGATCGACCACGAGCTGTCCGCGTACGGAGCGGGTCTCGAGACGCGGCCGCAGGTCGTCGTGTTGAACAAGCTCGACCTGCTGCCGGAGCCGCCGCCGTTCGACCTCGACGACGCGCGGATCCAGCGGGTCTTTGCGCTTTCCTGCGCAACAGGCGCGGGAGTCGAGGAGTTCAAGCGCGCGCTGTTCGAGCTCGTCCCGGAGCCCGAAGCACCGCCGAGCGAGGGCGAGCTTGCCGACTTTCTCGTCTACCGGCCAACCCCCGGCTCGAGGCCGTTCAGGATTCTGAGGACGGATCGCGGCTTTCGCGTCACCGGCCGCGTCCCTCGAGGCCAGGAGCTCGAGGAAGCCCTCCGTGCCGCCGGCGTCAGGGAGGGCGACGAGGTCGAGGTGGGCGACGAAGTGCTCGAGTTCTCGTGATCGGGATCCTGGGTGGAACGTTCGACCCCCCGCACAACGGCCACCTCGCGCTTGCCGAGGCGGCGCTTCGCGAGCTCGACCTCGACGAGCTGGTCGTTCTCGTCGCGGACAGGCCTGGACACCGTTCGTGCATCGAGGACGCCGACACGCGGCTTGCGCTCGCCGAAGCAGCGTTCAAGGGCGTTTCGGGCGCCCGCGTTCGGCGCGACGGGAATCCGTTCACTGTCGACGCCGTCAAGGGCGGACGCTTCGGTGACGCCCTCTTCGTCGTCGGCGCCGACGAAGGCGCGGCGTTTCCGACCTGGAAGGACCCCGACGAGATCCTTCGGTGGGTCAAGCTCGCAGTCGGCACACGCTCCGGCTATCCACCGGCGGACCTCGCGCGTTACGGGGATCGCGTGATTTCCTTCGAGCTCGACTCGCCGCAGATCTCATCGAGCGAGGTGCGTGAGCGGATCCGCCAAGGCAAGTCGATCGACGCTCTCGTACCGTCCGACGTCGCGCGCTTAATCGAGGAACGTGGCCTTTACCGAGACGGCGGCTAGACTGGGTGTGCTGAGCCAAGGACCTGACCAGACACTGACGCCTCTCGAACAAGCCCGCCGCATTGCCGGCCTCGCTCAGGAAAAGCTGGCGGAGGACGTTGTGATTCTCGACATGCGGCCGGCGTGCAGCTACACCGATTTCTTCGTCATCTGCACGGGGCGCAACCCGCGGCAGACGAAAGCGATCTGGGACGAGGTGCACGAGCGCCTGAAGCACGACGAGCGTCTCTTGCCCCAGCACGTCGAGGGCGCCGGGGAGGGCAGCTGGATCGTCGGGGACTACCTCGATACGGTGCTGCACGTCTTCACCCCCGAGGCGCGGGACTACTACCG
>DASQWX010000199.1:0-37384 GCA_035640035.1 Gaiellaceae bacterium | reverse complement strand
ACGCCGGCTCGAGCCGAAGGAGCAGTTCGAGGCGTTGAGGTTCGGGATCGGGCTGACGAACGCCGCCTTCCGAACCACGCGCGGGTCGGGTGACTTGCGCAAAGCCGATTTTCGCGGGTCTGCTGAGCGCCTCGCGTCGCTGGCTGAAGAGCTTCAGCCGCGGTGGCTCGCCTTCGTCGGCAAGGAAGCCTATCGAGGCACCTTCGGAGAGCGGCCGGAGCTCGGCGAGCAGGCGCGGACGCTCGAATCGACGCGTCTGTTCGTGCTGCCGTCGACCTCGCCCGCGAACGCAGCCGTCCCCTATGCGGAACGGCTGCGTTGGTTTGAAAACCTCTGGGCGCTGGTTTCGCATCCGGGGTAGCGGACTTTCCATCGGCGGAGGCGGGCTTCGCCCGCCGGAGCCTCAACTGCGCGGGACGCGCGTCAACCTAGCGAGGGGCACACGGGGGAAACCGGGTTTCCCCCGTGAAGCGAGCGCGCGACGCGCTAACCGCGCCAGCGGTTAGTGATGGGCGTCCGTCGATCGCGGCCGAACGCCTTGGGGCGCAGCCGCACGCCTGGCGGGGCCTGGCGGCGTTTGTACTCCGCGCGGTCGATCATCGCGACCGCACGCTCGACAACCTCGGGGTCGAAGCCGTCGGCGCTCAACTCCTCGGCCGACCGATCTTCCTCGACATAAGCGGCGAGCACCTTGTCGAGGGCCGGGTAAGGCGGGAGCGAGTCCTCGTCGAGCTGGTGCTCGCGAAGCTCGGCGCTCGGCGCGCGGTCGATGATCGTCTGCGGGATCAGCTCCGTGCCGGCGCGCTCGTTCACGTGCTTTGCGAGCCGGAAGACGTCGGTCTTGTACACGTCCTTGAGCAACGCGAAGCCGCCGGCCATGTCGCCGTAGAGCGTCGCGTAGCCGACCGAGAGCTCCGACTTGTTCCCGGTCGCGACTACGAGCCAGCCGAACTTGTTCGAGAGCGCCATCAACAGGACGCCGCGGATGCGCGCCTGGATGTTCTCCTCGGTCAGATCGCTCTCGCGGCCGGCGAAGCTCGCGGCCAGCGCGTGCTCGTACGCGCTGTAGATGTCGTCGATCGGCAGCTCGCGGAAGTCGGCGCCGAGGTTCTCGGCGAGCCGCGCGGCGTCCTCCCGAGTCTCCTGTGACGAGTAGCGCGACGGCATCGAGACGCAGTGGACGCGATCGGCGCCGAGAGCCTCGACTGCGAGCGCGGCCGTCAGAGCCGAGTCGATCCCGCCCGAGACGCCGACGACGACCTCGCCGAATCCGTTCTTGTCGACGTAGTCGTGGAGGCCGAGCTCGAGCGCAACGCGCATCTGCTCCAGCTCGTCGAGGCGTGGCGCGATGAACGCATCGACGTGCTCGCGCGCCGCGCGGGCGGAGCCGACGTGGACAGTCGGCACTTCGGGGATCTCGCCGCGGTCGCGGGCGAGGGCTCGCCGGCGGACGTCCGTCAGCCTTCGGCCGACCGCGTCGGCGGGCTCGAGGTCGGCGACGAGAAGCGTCTCCTCGAATCCCGGGGCGCGGGCGAGGACGTGTCCCTGTTCGTCGAGGACGAGGGAGTTGCCGTCGAAGATCAGCTCGTCCTGGCCGCCGACGGCGTTGCAGAAGGCGACGAAGCACGAGTTGTCGCGCGCGCGCGTGGCGAACATCTCCTGGCGCTCGCGGTCGCGGAGGACGTGGAACGGGGAGGCGGAGATGTTGACGAGCAGCTGCGCCCCGGCGAGCGCGAGCTCGGTCGCCGGCGGGCCGGGCTGCCACATGTCCTCGCAGATCGTCGGGCCGATGAGGGTGCCGCCGTGCTCGAGCAGCACGAGGTCTCGCCCGGGGGCGAAGTAACGGTCCTCGTCGAAGACTCCGTAGTTCGGGAGGAAGCGCTTCCGGTAAATCGTCTTGATCTCGCCGGCGGCGCAGACGGCGCAGGCGTTGTAGAGATCGCGGTCGAACCACGGGACGCCGATCAGGGCGACGATCCCGCGCGCCTCACGCGCAAGGTGGTCGGCCTTTCTTCGCGCGGCCTGGACGAAGCTGGGACGGAGGAGCAGGTCTTCCGGTGGATATCCCGTGACCGCAAGCTCGGGGAAGAGGACAAGGTCGGCGTCCCTGTCCTTCGCCTTGCCGAGCCATTCGAGTATGCGGTCGCCGTTCCCGTCGATGTCGCCGACGACGGTGTTGATCTGGGCGAGCGCGATCCGCATCGTTGGTTTTAGCCTATCAGTCGAAAACCTGACTAGCGCTGGAGGCGGATCGAGTTCAGGTCGCGCTCGCGGATCTCGTCGGCGCGCGCGATCAGCTCGTCGATGTCGTCGTGCTCGGCATGGATGTAGCGCCCGGTCAGCGCATCGGCGCGGCCTGACGCTAGCGCGCGGACGAGGCGGGGAGCGAGCTCTGGCGGCGTCCACGGCAAGTCGTCTGGGGCCGCCTTGGTCATCTCCGTCCGGACGAGGCCCGGGCTGATGACGAAGACGGGTATGCGCCCCTCGAGCTGCTCCGCGAGCACGTTTCCGAATCGCCAGATCGCGGCCTTGCTCGCGGAGTAGGCCGTACTGCCGGAGTGCGGGAGGTAGGCGGCGCCGCTGCCGGTGATGACGATTCTTCCGTCGTTCCGCGCCAGCATCCGCGGGATCACGGCCCGGCAGCAGAGGTAGACGCCGAGCACGTTCACCTCGACGACATTCCACCAGTCGTCCGGGTCGACCTCCCAGGCGCGGGGTTCGCGGACGTTCCGCCCGGCGTTCGCGACGAGCAGGTCGATCGGGCCGAGCTCGGTCTCGACTCGCTCGACCATCTCCTCCACGGCCGTGCGGTCGGTGACGTTCGTGACGAGCGCGAGGCCGGCGATCTCCGCCGCGATCTCGTCCACCTCGTGCTTCGTGCGCGCGCTGACGGCGACGCGGGCCCCGGCCGCCGCGAGCTCGCGGGCGATGAATGCGCCGACCCCGCGGCCGCCGCCGGTGACGAGGGCGATCTGCCCGTTGAGCTCGCGGTCGGTCACCGGCCGAGAATACGCCAGGCGGCGCGTTCGGCTCGGCTGCCGCTCCAGGGCCAGTCCGCCGGCTCGGCGCAGAGCCCGGCGCGGACCGGGTTCTCGAGGACGTACGCGCACACGTGCTCGAACTCGTCGTCGCTTTCGATCACCCCTGACCAGAAGCGGTCGCCGAAGAGGTGTCCCTTGCGGCTGTAGCGGCGGTTGAACGCTTGCGCGTAGACGCCGTTGAGGCGGTGGAATCCGGCGGAGAGCTCCTCGCGGAGTGCCTCGACGACGAAGTGGTAGTGGTTCGTCATCAAGCAGAAGACGTGGACGAGCCAGTCGTGGCGCCGGACGACGTCCGCGAACAGCCGCAGGAAGTAACGGCGGTCGTCGTCGCAGCGGAAGATCGGCGTTCCGTCGACGCCTCGGGTGCAGACGTGGAACGTCCCGTCGGGGAGAATGCAGCGCGGAAGCCGACCGCTCACGCCGGCACCGTATGCGCCCGTTCGCGCCGGAACTGGCCACGTGGGCCCTGCCTGTGGTCGAAGCGTCACAGTCTTGTTGCAGTTGCCATGTCGCGGTGGGGCAGTTCGCGGTGGACAGTCCTCGAACGAACTGCCGCAACCGTCCGTGTCAAGAACAGCCGGCCTACGAGCGCGCGGCCGCCTCGATCTCCTCGAGCGCCTCCGGGTTCTCGAGCGACGAGAGATCGCCCGGGTCCGCGCCGATTGCCCTCGCCCGCACGGCACGCCTGACGATCTTCGCACTCCGCGTCTTCGGCAGCGCGCCCACGAACAGAATCCGTTCCGGCGCGAACGCCTTGCCGAGCTCGGCGGCCACGAGCGTGCGAAGCTCCGCGACCAGCTCGTCCGACGGCTCCGCGCCGGGAACGAGCGAGCAGAAGATCCAGGCGACCTCGCCCTTGACCTCGTGCGGGATCCCGACCGCCGCCGCCTCCCCGACCGAGGGATGCCCCACCACCGCCGACTCGAGCTCGGCCGGCCCGACGCGCTTGCCGGCGATGTTGAGCGTGTCGTCGGAACGACCGTGCAGGAACCAGTAGCCGTCCTCGTCGACGGACGCCCAATCGCCGTGAACCCAGACACCCGGAAGGCTGCGCCAGTACGTGTCGAGGTAACGCCCGGGATCCCGCCAGAACCCGCGCGTCATTCCCGGGAACGGCCGGCGGCAGACGAGCTCGCCGACCTCCCCTCGCACCGGGCGGCCGTCCGCATCGACGACGTCCATCGCCATCCCCAGCGCCGGCCCTCCGAGCGAGCACGCCTTGATCGGCTCCGCGACCACCGCGGACAAGAAGCAGGCACCGACCTCCGTTCCACCCGAGCAGTTGATGATCGGGCAGCGACCGCCGCCGACGACCTCGTGCAGCCAGCGATAAGGCTCAGGGTTCCACGGCTCACCGGTTGTCACGAGCACGCGCAGCGACGACAGGTCGTGCCCTTCGACGAGCTCCCGCCCATGCGGGATCAGCGCCCGCGTCAACGTCGGCGAGATCCCCAGGACGGCGACCCGCTCGCGCTCGACGAGGGACCACAACCGGTCGGCGGCCGGCCAGTCGGGCGCGCCCTCCGCGAACAACACAGTGCAGCCGAGCGCGTTCCCGCCCACGACCTCCCAGGGGCCCATGATCCAGCCCATGTCCGTTACGAAGTGCACGACCTCGCCCGCCTTGGCGTCCGCCTGGTAGGCAACCTCGCGCGCGATCGAGACGAGAAAACCGCCCTGAACGTGAACGACCCCTTTCGGCCGCCCCGTCGTCCCCGAGGTGTACGTGAGCAGATACGGATGCTCCGAGCCGACCGCGAGCGGCTCGAGCGAGCCCGGCTGCCCCTCCATTGCCTCGGCGTCGAAGAGATCGCGTCCGGCCGTCATCGGCACGTCGTCGCGTCCCAGCCGTCGCCAGACGACGACCCGCTCGACAGACGGCGATTCGCGAACGGCCTCGTCGACGATCTCCTTCATCGGCACCTCGCGCCCGCGCCGGAGCGAGCCGTCCACCGTGACGACAACCTTCGCCTCGGAATCCCGCAGGCGCTGAGCGACCGCCGGGGCCGCGAAGCCCGAGAAGAGCGGCACCTGGACGGCGCCGATGTGCGCGCACGCGTGCGAGACGATCGAGACCTCCGGCGACATCGGCAGGAAGAACGCAACCCGGTCGCCTGCGCGCACGCCGAGGGCGGCGAGCGCCTCCCCGAACCGAGTCACCCGGCCCGAGAGCTCCCGGTAGGTCAGCCCGTGGCGCTCGCCGTCCTCCGCTTCCCAGAGCGCGGCCGGAACGTCCGGCGTCCGCTCGGCCCAGCGATGGACGCAGTTCCAGGCGAGATTCAGCTCACCGCCGACGAACCACGTCGCCCATTCGGGCCCCCGCGAAAGGTCGACCACCCGCTCCCACGGCTTCCAAAACTCGAGGCCCATGTCCTCGATCGCTGCCGGCCAGAACCACTCGGGGTCCTCGGCCGAGCGTCGCTGGAGCTCGCGGTAGTCCGCGAAGCCCTGGCGCCGCATCAACCGCACCACGTTCGACTGCTCGAGCACGGCGGGCGTGGGGGTCCAGACGACGTCCATGAAACGGAGCGTAGAAGAAGCGCGTTGCGCGCTTAGCTAGTGGACGCTAACCTAGTGTGAGCTAACTTCGAGGACGAGAGGAGCGCAATGCGAGCGAGGATCTTCGCCGAGGAAAACCGCAAGTGGTGGACGCTGGGAGCCCTGTCGTTCGCCCTGTTCATGATCATGCTCGACAACACGATCGTGAACGTCGCCCTGCCGGCGATCCAGAAGGACCTCGGCATCGATGTCTCCGAGCTCGAGTGGACGGTGACCGCGTACGCCCTGACGTTCGCCGTGCTCCTGCTGACCGGCGGTAAGCTCGGCGATCTCGTTGGCCGGCGCCTGGTCTTCACGATCGGCCTCGTCATCTTCACCGCGTCCTCGCTCGCGTGCGGCCTCTCCTCGAACGCCGTGGAGCTCATTGCGGCCCGCGCCGTGCAGGGCGTCGGGTCGGCGTTGATGATGCCGGCGACGCTCTCGATCATCACCGCGACGTTCGCCGCGCGCGAGCGCGGCGCGGCGATCGGGATCTGGGCCGGCGTCTCGGCGATGGCACTCGCGATCGGGCCGCTGCTCGGCGGCGTCATCACCGAGCACATCTCCTGGAACTGGATCTTCTACGTCAACGTTCCGATCGGGATCCTCGGCGTCGTCGCGAGCATCGTCGTGGTGCCCGAGTCGAAGGACACATCGCACGAGCAGAGGCTTGACCTTCCGGGCCTGATCACCTCGGCCATCGGTCTCTTCGCGCTCGTCTTCGCGCTGATCGAGGCGCACAAGTACGGCTGGACGTCGGGCACGATCCTCGGCCTCTTCGCCGTCGCCGTCGTCGCGCTGGCTGCGTTCGTCATGCTCGAGCTCCGCCAGCGGCTGCCGCTGCTCGACCTGTCGCTGTTCCGAAGCGGGACGTTCGCGGGCGCCAACCTGGTGGCGATCCTCGTCACGCTTGCGATGTTCGGGATCTTCGTCTTCTTCCCGATCTACATGCAGCGCTACCTCGGCTGGTCGCCGATCCAGGCCGGCGCGGCGCTCCTTCCGTGGACGATCCTGATCGTGATCTTCGCCCCCATCGCGGGCAAGCTCTCGGACAAGGTCGGCTCGCGCTGGCTGATCGCGGCGGGGATGACCACGGTCGGGCTCTGCTGCGTCGAGCTCTCCACGGTCTCGGTCGGCTCGACCTTCTGGCACCTTCTGCCCGGCTTCATCCTCGGCGGCCTCGGCATGTCGTTCGTGATGACGCCGATGTCCGCCGCGGTGATGGGCGCCGCGCCGGTCGAGAAGGCCGGCGTCGCCTCTGGCGTCCTCAACACGTTCCGTCAGGTGGGAGTCGCGCTCGGGATCGCGGTCATGGGCGCCATCGTCACCAACCGTGAGGCCGCTGCGCTTCGCGCAGGCGACGACCGGCCACACGCCTTCGTGCACGGGCTCACGTTCGGGATGCGCGTCAGCGCCTTGATTTGCTTCGGCGCTGCGATCGCGGCGGCACTGCTCGTGCGCAAATACCGCCATTTGGACCAGGCGCAGCCGCTTGCCGAGGCGGCATGAGCGCGACCCGCGCCCGGATGGCCGCCGAGGAGCGGCGGCAATGCGTGATCGGCGCCGCCTGCCGGGTCTTCGCGAAGTCGAGCTATAGCGGCGCGACGACGGCCGAGATCGCCCGCGAGTGTGGCGTCTCCGAGCCCGTCCTGTACCGCCACTTCTCCTCGAAGCGCGATCTCTATCTCGCCTGCCTCGACGCGGCATGGGCGCACGTCCGTCGCCTATGGGAGGACGCACTTGCGGGTGAGCCGGACCCACGCCTGCAGCTCGGCGCGATGGGCCGGGCCTACATCCATCAACAGCGCGTCGGCGACCGGATCATGCTCTCCGATCTCTGGGTGCAAGCCCTCAACGAGGCGACCGACGACCCCAAGATCCGCCGCTACCTCCGCGACCAGGTTCGCGAGGTCCACGACTTCGTCGCCGACAAGATCAGAGCGGCCCAGGACGCCGGCGGCATCCTGAAAGGGCGCGACGCCGACGCCGAAGCCTGGATCTTCATCTCGCTCGGCCTGCTGAGCACAATCGACCGCCGCCTCGGAACGGTCGGCGATCACGATTTCGAGGGAGTATTTGCGAGCCGGCGCCGCTGGATGACCGGCGTCGAATCAACCTGAGCTCGTCGCCGAAAGTGCAAGCACTTTCGGCGAAAAAATGAAAGGCCCCGGCTGCGGCTCCCGGGGCCCTTCTATCTGATTTAGCGGCTTAGAGGCGACGGCCCGGAAGCTATGACTCTGCGGCCCAGCCACGCTTCCGGGCCATCCGTCGCCATTCTATGGCGCGCCCTCTGCAACTCCGACCTGGCGTCCGGCGGCGCTGCAGAGTTGACTGACTATAGAACCGACCCAAGGGGCCGTCAAGTAGCTCGATCAAGTGATTTCATACCTCGCTGCTTGACTCGATTTTTGGCTAGACATGACCCTTTAGGGGGATGCCCAACCGGACAGGGTTGCTTATTGGTGAAGTATGCAGTTGACTTCCCGTGAGGCTGTCATGCCGCGCGCTGCCACGAACACACGCCGCAGCACCCACCCGGGCAATCGCCTGGGCGACCGCCTGCGGCAGCTGCGCGTGGCGGCCGGAATGACGCAGACGGACCTCGCGGGCGAGCGCTTCTCGAAGGAATACGTGAGCCAGATCGAGCGGGGCAAGACGAGGCCGACGCGCGAGACGATCGAGTGGCTCGCGCAGAAGCTCGGCGTCGACCCAGGCTTTCTCGAGCGCGGCGTCTCTGCCGACGAGCGTCGGCGAGTCGAGACGTTGCTCGCGCGCGCGGAGGCGCTGACCGAGTCGAGCCAGTTCGAGGAGGCGATCGCGGACTACGAGAACTGCCGCACGGCGGTGCTCGCCACCGGGGTCACCGAGCTCGAGGTTCGCCACCTCGCCGGCGAGGCGTGGGCACGGATGGAGACGAGCGACCTGAAGACCGCGATCGAGCTACTCAACCGGGCGCGGATGCTCGCCGAGGCGCCCGAGTTCTCGGACGTCGACCGTGCCGACCTGTTCTTCCGGCTCGCCGTCTGCCGCTACCAGCTTTCGAGCATCGCCACCGCCGTCAACCTCCTCAACGAGGCGTTGACGATGGCTGAGGGTTCGGAGCTTCCGTGCGACCGGCTCCGCGCCGATATCCTCGCCTGGCGCTCGCGTTGCTACCGGCGCCAACGGGATCTCGAAGCGGCGCGCGAAGACGTCGAGCGCGCGCTCGAGCTCGCACAGGCGCTCGACGATCCGCGCAAGACCGCGCAGACGTACTTCCAAGCTTCTCTAGTCAGCGAGCGGATGGGGCACTGGGTCCAGGCGCGTAATTACGCTGAGCGCGCCAAGGCCTTCTACGAGCAGGTCAACGACGAGCGAACGGTCGGACACCTGCTCAACAACCTCGGCGGCTTGAACTTCCTGCTCGGAAAGCCCGAGCAGGCCGTCGAGTATCTGAAGGACGCGTACCGCGTGCTGCTCGACAAGGGCAGCGAGGCGGAAGCCGCGAACGTCGTTGCGTCACTCGCGCACGTGCATCTGATGACGGGCGAGGCCGGGACGGCCGAGGCGGAGGCACGGCACGCGCTCTCCCTGATGGAGAACCGCGCCGATTTCCTCTATCACGTGGCGCCGACGCAGCTCGTGTTGGGTCGGGCCCTGTTGGAGCAAGGCCGTCTGGACGAGGCGGAGGAGTACCTCCGCGCGTCCGATGCGAGCGCCGAGCAGCTCGAGTCCATCAGCCACCGGGCGGCAGCCTGGATGGCTCGTGGCGACCTCGCCGCCAGGCGCGGCGACGACGGGGCTGCGGCCAAACTCTATCGCCAGGCGGCGGAGGCACTTCAGGACGTGCGGTTCTAGTGGCGAAAGGAGGTGACATGAAGAAGACGCGACTGATCTTTCTGTTTTGCGCCCTCACCGCTGCTGTCTGGTCGTTCCCGGGGCTCGCTCAGGCGAAGGGAAAGGCGCCGGCGTCGGGCCAGACCGCCCAGACCGCGAGCATGTTCGACGGCAAGACGGTCAGCATGTTCGACGGCAAGATGGTCAGCATGTTCGACGGCTAGGCGCTTGACGAAGGCGGTCTTTACCTCCTGAGGCCGGCGCGGGCCGAGGGCTACACTCGGACCCGTGCGTGCCGTCCTCGTGGCCGTCCTCGTCGCGCTGGTCGCTGCGGGCTGCGGGACGCATAACCGGCCTCGAGGCGACCCGGCTTCGGCCGGGAAGCTGGCGTCTCTGATGAAGCGGCCGGGCGAGGACGTCGCCGTCGTCGCCGGAGACTCGGACTTCGCTCCGGGCGTTGTCCGCTTCTCCTTTCTCGTCATCCGGCACGACGCGCGCGCGGTGAACCGCCCGCACGCCCGCGTCTGGCTCGCGCGGTCGCGATCGGCACGTCCGTTTGAGCGTGCAACCGCGACGCTCGAGCCGATCGGCCCTCCCGGGGCCTCCGAGACCGCTTTCGGAGGTGTGGGCCGGATCTACGTCGTCCGGCTGCGCGTGGCACGGCCCGGTCGCTACTGGCTCGTGGCCGAGCCCGTCGGGGCCCAGATCCAGGCGCTAGGGATC
The DNA here is from genome assembly GCA_035640035.1 of Gaiellaceae bacterium. Classification (GTDB taxonomy): domain Bacteria; phylum Actinomycetota; class Thermoleophilia; order Gaiellales; family Gaiellaceae; genus 13-2-20CM-68-14. The sequence continues at coordinate 27,266 of DASQWX010000199.1, read as the reverse complement.
CTCGACGTCAAAGCCCGGTCCGACTCCGTCGCCGTGGGCGCCAAAGCACCTCGGTCGGCGACCCCGACGCTCGCGAGCATCCACGGGCCGGTCTCGCAGCTGACGACGCGTGTCCCGCCCGACCGGGCGCTCCTCCGCTACTCGATCGAGCAGTCGTTGGTCGCTCACAAGCCGTTCGTCGTCACCTTTGCGACACCCCGGTACTGCACGAGCCGCGTGTGCGGCCCCGTCGTCGACGTCGTCGACTACGTCCGCCGCAGGTTCGAACGGCGCGGGATTCGCTTCATCCACGTCGAGGTGTACACGGACAACCGGCCCGCGAAGGGCTACAACCGCTGGATGCGGCAATGGGGCCTTCACACCGAGCCCTGGACGTTCGTCGTCGACAGCGCCGGCCGGGTCAGGGCGAAGTTCGAGGGGGCCGTCTCCGCGCAGGAGCTCGAGTCGGCGATCCGACGGTTCCTCCGCTAGCGGAACGGACATATTCGCAGCGTGGCAGCGAGGACCAAGCGCCTGCGGCGCGCGCTCGAGGTCGCCCGCGTCGTCCGCCGGCGCAAGTTGACGCGCGCGCTGCGCGAGATCGGCTCGCCCGGCGACCGCGCGGCCACCCGCGAGGCGGCCGAAGAGTTCCGCACGGGGCTCGAGGAGCTCGGGACGACCTACGTGAAGCTCGGCCAGCTGCTGTCGTCGCGGCCCGATCTCCTCCCGGACGTCTACATCGACGAGCTCACGAAACTCGTCGACGATGCGCCGCCCGTGCCCTTCGAGGAAATCCGGCGGATCATCGAAGAGGAGCTCGGAGCGGACTCCTTCGCCCGGATCGACGCCGAACCGCTCGCCAGTGCCTCGATCGCGCAGGTACACGCGGCCCTGCTGAGCGACGGACGCGAGGTCGTCGTCAAGGTGCGCCGGCCGGGCGTGCTCGACCAGGTCGAGCTCGATCTCGGCGTGATGCGGACCACCGTTCGGTTCCTCCACCGCCATTCCGAGACTGCCCAGTTGCTCCAGCTCGAGGCCCTCGCCGACGAGCTCGAGGTGCATCTGCGCGGCGAGCTCGACTTGACCGAGGAGGCGCACAACACGGAGCTCGTGGCCCAGACGATCGCGGAGGTTCCGGAGCTCGAGGTCGCGAAGGTCGTTCGGCCTCACGTGACCGAGAAGGCACTCGTCCTCGAACGGATCCACGGCGAGAAAGTGACGGCGCAGCACGGACTTTCACGCGAGCAGGCGCAGCGACTCGCCCGCCAGTTCTTTCGCGCCTACATCCGCCAGGTCACGGTCGAGGGCGTCTACCACGCCGATCCGCACCGCGGCAACGTCCTGCTCACGACCGACGGCCGCCTTGCCCTGCTCGACTTCGGCCTGCTCGGGCGCCTCGACGACGAGACCCGGACGACCCTGTCGCTGCTGCTCCTCGCAATCGCGCGGAACCGAGCCGACGATGTAGCGAGCCTGATCCTCGGGCTTTCGCTGACGACGCTCGACTCGGACGAGGCGGCGTTCCTCCACGAGCTGCGGCGCAAGCTGCCGCGCTATCACTGGCGCCCGCTTGCGCGAATCCGCGCCGGCGAGGCCCTCGCCGACCTCCAGCGCATCTGTCTTCGGTACGGGATCCGCCTGCCGCCGTCATTCGCGCTCGTGGGCAAGACGCTCGCGCAGGCCGACTCGATCGCACGAACGCTCGATCCCGAGCTCGATCCGATCGCACTGCTGGAGGACGAAGCCGGCGAGCTGATGCTCGTCGAGGCCGAGCGAAACCTCCAGCCCGACCGCGTCCTGAGCATGCTGTTCACGCAACTCGGGCCACTGACGAGGTTCCCGCGCCGCGTCGGCCAGATCGCCGACCGCCTCGAAACCGGGACGCTGAAGATGGGGGTCGCTCCGACGGATCTCGACGACCTCGAGCATGTCCTGCGCTCGGTCGCCAACCGCGTCGGCGCCGCGATCATCGTCGTTGGGATTCTGCTCTCGTCGGCCCTGATCGCACGCGTCCACGACCTGCAATGGCTCGGCTTCGCAGGCGTGTGTCTCGCCTCGCTCCTCGGGCTCTACATGATCTGGAAGATCGTGAGGACGCCGGGCGAGCTGTAGTGCGGTAGGCTCATCGGCGGCATTACTTCACTTTGTATAGGAGGGGCAGATGGCCGAGAACGGATACGCAAAGCCGGTGCTCGTCGCGACCGAGTGGCTCGCCGAGCACCTGGACGACGACGACATCGCGATCGCCGAGGTAGACGAGAACCCGGATCTGTACGACGAGGGTCACATCCCCGGCGCGGTCAAGCTGCACTGGCGCGACGATCTCCAGGATCCTGTCGAGCGCGACCTCGTCGACAAGCCGACCTTCGAGCGGCTGATGAGCGAGCGTGGCATCTCGAACGAGACGACCCTCGTCCTCTACGGAGACAGGAACAACTGGTTCGCCGCCTACGCGTACTGGTACCTGAAGATCTACGGCCACCAGGACGTGCGGATCCTCGACGGCGGTCGTCAGAAGTGGGTCGACGAAGGGCGCGAGCTCACGACCGAGACGCCGCAACCGAAGCAGGCCGAGTACCAGGCGAGCGAGCGCGACGAGTCGATCCGCACGTACCGCGACGCCGTCAAGGAAGGGATCGGACAGCAGACGAAGGCGCTCGTCGACGTGCGCAGCCCTCAGGAGTACACCGGCGAGCTGATCGCACCACCGGGCTACGAGCAGGAAGGCGCGCAGCGCGCGGGCCACATCCCGACCGCGGCGTCGATCCCGTGGGCGACCGCTGTGCGTGACGACGGCACGTTCAAGACGCTCGACGAGCTGCGCGAGCTGTACGAGGGCAAAGGCGTGACGCCCGAAAAGGAAGTCACCGCCTACTGCCGCATCGGCGAACGCAGCGCGCATACGTGGTTCGTCCTGCGCGAGCTCCTCGGCTACGAGACCGTGAAGAACTACGACGGCTCGTGGACCGAGTGGGGAAACCTCGTCGACGTTCCGATCGAAAAGGGGGCCTAGGAGGGTTTGCCAAAAGCCCAGCGAATCGAGGAGGAGTGATCTCGGCGGAAGCGCGCAGCGCGTTCGCCGCAAAGCTCCTCCTCTCCCCTGACAAGGCGGCGGCTTCGGCCGCCGCCTTTTGTCTTGTTTATTGAGATCGGCCAGGGAATAACTCGAACCACTGAAACGTCTCTGGACGAAGGAGGGACGAAGTCCCTACAGTTCCGCGCAACCAGCCCCTGAGCGAGCCAATGGATCTCGAAGCCGCCAGCGTCAAGCTCACCGACCTTGCCTCCTGCGGCGGATGCGCCGCCAAGTACTCGGCCGCCCGGCTCGAGCAGCTGCTTGCCGGCTTCGTGCCCGCAGAAGCGGAGGATCTGCTCGTCGGCCTCGCGCCCGCAGACGACGCCGCCGTCTACCGCCTCGACGACGAGCGTGCGCTGATCTTCACGCTGGACTTCTTCCCGCCGGTCGTCGACGACGCGAGCGACTACGGTGCCATCGCGGCGACGAACGCGCTCAACGACGTCTTTGCGATGGGCGGCATTCCCCTGCTCGCGCTCTCGATCGCCGCCTTCCCCGAGGAGCTTCCGACCGAGATCCTCGCACGCATCTTCGCGGCCGCCGACGAGCGGGTCCGCGCGGCGGGAGCTCTGCTCGCGGGCGGTCACACGATTCGCGACACCGAGCCGAAGTACGGGCTGGCCGTGGTCGGCACGGTGCATCCACAGGCGATCTGGCCGAAGAACGGAGCTCGTCCCGGCGACGCACTCTTTCTGACGAAGCCACTCGGAACGGGTTTGATCATGACGGGCCACAAAAAGGGGCTCACCGGCTCCCAGCCGCTCGAGCGCGCCGTTCAGTGGATGCGGACGCTGAACATGGACGCGGCCGAGCTGCTCCGAGGGCGGACGCCGAACGCGGTCACCGACGTCACCGGATTCGGCCTCTTCGGCCATGCCCACGAGGTCGCCGAGCGCAGCGGGGTCAGGCTCGTCCTCGAGTGGGAGCGGCTGCCCGCGATCGACGGCGCCCTCGACCTGGCTCGCAAGAACGTGCGCACGAGCGGTGACCCGCGCAATCGCGATTTCGCCGCCGCGCACGTCTCGCTCGACGAGACGCCCGACGCGATCGTCGCGCTTGGTTTCGACCCTCAGACGGCCGGAGGCCTGCTCGTCTCGCTGCCGTCCGAGCAGGGCGCCGCGCTCGAAGCCGAGTTCGAGGCGCGCAAGCTGTTCATTCGCCGGATCGGCCGAGTCGAGGAGGGCTCCGGAGTCGTCGTTCGGTGAACCGGCGCTTTCTCGGTTGCCTAGGGCGCCGCTGGCGGTGCGGCGCCGGAGGGGACGGTGCATATAGCACGGCCCCGGAGAGCGCCGTGCCGCCGGCGGCGTCAGCGGGCCGCGGAGCCCGGCTTCGCCGGGCGTGAGCGGTACGCGGCCAGGCAATCGAGGGATGATTCACGGCCGGTTCCAACCGTTCCACAATGGCCACCTCGAGTACCTGCGCGGTGCCGCCGAGCGCTCCGACGAGGTCTGGATCGGGATCACGAACCCGGACCCGGCGCGGATCAAGCCTGAGGAGAGCGATCCGCTTCGGCACCTGCCGGAGTCAAATCCGTTCTCGTACGCCGAACGCCTCTTGATGGCCAAGGCGGCTGCGGGCGACCTCGGTCTCGACCCGGCCTCGGTGCACGTGATCCCGTTTCCGGTCAACGAACCGGAGCTTTGGCCGGCGTACGTCCCCCAGGGCGTAACGCAGTACCTGCGTCTCTTCTCGGCCTGGGGCGGGACGAAGCTCGAGCGTCTGCGAGAAGCTGGGTACGAGGTGGTGATCCTCGACGAGGGCGCCGAGAAGGAGATCTCCGGCGCAGACGTTCGCGCGGCCCTGCGCGAAGGCGGTGACTGGCAGTCGCTGGTGCCGCCGGGCGTCGCCGAGATCCTCGGCGAACTGACGGCTAAGCACGGGACGACGGCTGTTCCTTAGGCCGGGTCAATACGGCCGTGCCGGCAAGCCGCCACGGCTTCCAGGTCGGCCGCGCAAGCGCCGCCTCAGCCGAGCTTTATGACTCGTCAAACGTAAAAGGCGTGTAAGCGCCCGCGCAACTTTTCGACCCGCGCACCGTTTTAAGGACTGTCCCAACCAGAAGGGGCAGGTGGTCATGAAGAAGCTCACCCTCCCACTCGTCGCCGTTGCCGCCCTTGCGGTCGGCGCCGCGCCGGCCACACCGGCATCGACAGCGACGGTGACAGTCCAGATCAAGCGCAGCTCGTTTAGCCCCACGACCGCGACCATCAAGAGCGGGGACACGGTCAAGTGGGTCAACTCGGACACACAGAACCACCAAGTCGTCTCCAACAACGGCTCGTTCGTCTCGCCGATCCTCGGCCCCGGTAAGAGCTATTCGCACCGGTTCAACGCCGCCGGGACGTACCGCTACCACGATGGCCTGAACGCCGCCGTCAAGGGCACGATCAAGGTCACCGGCCCGCCGCCGGCGGTTTCGATCGGCGCCTCGTTGCCGATCATCGTCTACGGCCAGCAGGTTGTTCTCGCGGGCGCCGTCTCGAGCGGGAAGGCGAACGAGAAGGTGACGATCTACCAGCAGCCCTACCCGCAGGCGTCGTTCCAGGAGATGACGACAGTCCTGACGGTCGCGGGTGGTTCGTGGAATCTCGTTCTCACGCCGTCGCCGAAGATCCTGACTCAGTTCCAGGCGAAGTGGAGCGGGCGCACGAGCATCACCGTGGGCGTCCAGGTTCGTCCGCGCATCCGCCTCAGCTACCGGAACGGCAGGTTCGCGACCGCCGTGCAGTCCGCGACGTCGCATGCCGGCCGTTTTGTGCTGGCGCAGCGCCTCTCGCGCTTCGGCCAGTGGGTGACGTTGAAGAAGGTTCGTCTCGGAGGGAAGTCGACGGCGGTGTTCCGTCTGAGGCTTCCGAAGGGCAAGTCGCGAATTCGCGTCGCGATGTCAGTGAACCAGGCGGGCGCCGGTTACCTGGCCGGCTTCAGCCCGACCATCACAGTTCGGCGCCGCTAGGGGTCAGTGGCGCCGGAATCAGGCGAGAGGCGGCCCACGGGCCGCCTCTTGTCTGTCGTTTAGCCTGCGCGCGTGCTTCCGGTCGTCCTCGTCCTGATCGACGGGCTCGGCAGCCGTGCTCACGATGCGCTCGGAGGACGGACGTCGAACGAGGTGGCCTCGACCCCGAGCCTCGATGCCCTGGCTGCGCGTGGGTCGTGCGGCCTCCTTTACGCGGTCGGGCCAGGTCGCGCGCCGTCGAGCGAGGTCGCCCACTGGGCGATGCTCGGCTACCGGCCGGATGAGTTCCCGGGCCGCGCCGTCTTCGAGGCGCTCGGGCGAGGCCAGGCGGTCGACGCCGAGCACGTCTTCGCCTACGCGGCCCTCCGTCCGGCCGAGCGGCGAGCGGACGGTTGGTGGTTGACCGGACGACCGGATCCGGAGTCAGACGCCGAGGAGGTGGCGAAGCTCGTCGCGCGCTGCGACGGTATCGAGGTCGACGGGCTTGCCTTCGCGCTCGACCATGTCTGGCGGGGCGAGGCGGTCCTTCGGATCGCCGGCGGCGCCGACGACCGCGTCACCGACACCGACGCGTTCTTCCGCGACCGTCACCCGATCTTGCGGCCACGCGCGCTCGTTCCCGAGGCGCAGCGGACGGCGCATGCTTGCGAGGAGTGGAGCCGAGAGGTGATGCGCCGCTTGGACAGCGAGCGCTTCAACGTGATCACGCTTAAATGGTTCGGGCGGCCGCGCGAGACGCCGAGCTTTCGCGACCGGCACGGTCTGTCGGGCAGCTTTGCGGCCGAGTCGGCCTTTCTCCGCGGTCTCGGCCGCTGCGTCGGCCTCGACCCTGTCGAGGCCGACCTCGACCTCGCTCTCGTCGCAGACCGCCTCGATCACCGCGACACGTTCGTCTACGTCCACGACAAGCGTGTCGATGAGGGCGGCCACACGAAGGATCCGCTGAAGAAGCAGGCCGCGATCGAGGAACTCGATGCCGAGCTGGAGGCTCTCGCCGACCTCGCCGATCGGGCAATCGTCTGCGTCACCGGCGATCACGCGACCCCGGCGTCGCCGGACGTGATCCACTCGGGGGATCCGGTGCCGCTCGTCGTCGCCGGGCCAGGGGTTCGGGCCGACCTCGTCACGAGCTTCGGTGAGCTCGACTGTGCGGCCGGGATTCTCGGCCAGCTCCGGGGGCCCGATCTGATGCCCGTGCTCCTCAACGCGGCCGATCGCCCGCTCTTCCTGGGCTCACGGCCGACGCCGGTCGACGGCGCCGACGGCTACCCGGACGAAGCGCTGCTCGAGCCGCTCACTTGATCCCGGCGCGGATTCGGTAGCAGAGCAGCGACCGCCACGGCCGGTCTCCGAGTACCTGAGTCGCGGTCTCGCGCAAGCGCTCGAACGTCTCCCCGACCTCGGGCGCCGCGCCGCCGAACATCTGGCGTGGACCACCGATGCTCTCGGCGAGCCCGATCATCCGCTCGGCATTCGTCTCCCACCAGCCGCCGGCGACGACCTCGCAGACGTAACGAAACCGCCTGCTCGCGCGGATCTCGTCGAGATGACGTTCCTTCGGCCACGAAGACGACCCCGCCGGTAGCGCGAGCCGCTGCCGCGCCTCGCGGCGAGCCCGAATCAGCTCGGTGAACGCGGCGTCGACCTCGGGCTCGACAACCGGCGGGACGTCGTAGTCGCAGGCCGCAAAGACGCCACGGTCGCGAAGGATCCGGGCCGCCTCGGCGAGGGCCGGCTGCGGTTCCATCCAGTGAAACGCTTGCCAGGCGGTGACGAGGTCGGCGGTGCCACCGTCGAGGCCGGTGTCGTTCCCGTAGCCCTCCTGGTACCGGACGTTGCGCTGGTCGGTTGCGGCACGGGCGTGGGCGAGCATCCTTGGATTCGGCTCGATCCCGACGACCTCGTCGGCCCTTTCGGCCAGAGCGCGTGTCGCCAACCCAGTGCCGCAGCCGAGATCCACTGCGAGCCGAGGCCGCGCACGGCCGACGAGGAACGTGAGCACGTCCAGGACCCCCGGCGGCGGCGAGGGCCGGTAGCGGTCGTAGACGCGGGGAAACCCCTCGTTCAGGTAGCCGGACCGCTCGATCAACTGCTGCGAGAACTCGGACAAGGGACGGTGATCGTAGAACCGGGGTAGGCTGATCCGCGTGCACGTCGAGTCGACGAGGGGTGCCCGGGCGCTCTCGCTCGCCGTGTCTCCGGCTTGGTTCCTCCGCTTCGCCGCTCTCGAGCTGTTCGCGCTCTGGGCGATCGTGACCACGGGCGCCGCCGTCCGCCTCACCGACTCGGGCCTCGGTTGTCGGCACTGGCCGGGCTGCGAGGCCGGGCATCCGCTGCCGGCGAAGGACTACCACGCCTACATCGAGTTCGGAAACCGCGTTGTCGGAGGCGTGACGATCCTGATCACGCTTGCCGTCGCCCTGCTCGCCGTTACCTCGCCGGTCGGCCGACGAGCCAGGCAGCTTGCACTGGCGTTGTTCCTCGGGACGCTCGCGCAGGCGCCGCTCGGTTACCTCGCCGTCAAGACCGATCTGCGCTGGCCCGTCGTGATGGCGCACCTGCTGCTCTCGATGCTTCTGCTCGCCGGCGCAGTCGTTCTCGTCTCCCTTGCGTACGCGCTCGTGACAAGCCGGGCCGAGCCCCTCGTGCCGCGAGAGCTCAGGCTGCTTGGCGTCGGCGTCGCGGTCGCCGGCTTGGCGCTGATCGTCAGCGGGGCGCTGGCGACGGCGGCAGGGCCGCACTCGGGCGGTGGCACCGCGCAGGTCCACCGCCTTGCCCGCTTCGAGCCGGTCCTGTACGCGCACGCCGGCGTCGTCGCGGTTTTCGGCTGTTCGTTCCTGTTCCTGCTCGGCTACCTGGCCGCCAGGCGGTCGGCCGCGCCGCGACTCTTCCTTGCAGCCCTTGCCGTGCTGGGTGTGGTGCTCGTCCAGGTCGGTCTCGGCGAGCTGCAGTATCGCCTCCACCTTCCCTGGTATCTCGTGCTGGTCCACGTGGCGGTCGCCTCGACGGCCTGGGCCGCGATCGTGGCGCTGGTTTTCGCCTTTTGGCGGCCGCCGCCGTGGGCTCGACCTAGCCGCGCGTAGACTTCGGAGATGGAATCCGAGCTTCGGGTTTCCGACCGGCCGGAGCTCACCCGGCCGGTGCTCGTTGCCGCGTTCCGGGGCTGGAACGACGGTGCCCAGGCGGCTTCGCTCGCAGCCGGGTATCTCGCGCGGCTCTGGGGGGCGGACCAGATCGCCGACGTCGATCCGGAGGGCTTCTTCGACTTCCAGGCGACGCGCCCCCACGTCTCGCTCGTGGAGGGGATCACGCGGCAGATTGACTGGCCGGAGACGGCGTTCTACCAGGCGAAGCCGCGCCGGCTCGACCGCGACGTCGTCCTGCTGCTCGGGATCGAGCCGAACGTCCGTTGGCGAACGTTCACGAACCTGATCGTGGACCACGCCAAGGAGCTCGGCGTCGAGCTCGTCGTCACGCTCGGTGCCCTGCTCGCCGATGTTCCGCACACGAGGCCGTCGCCTGTGACGGGTAGCGCCTCGAGCGAAGACCTGGTCAAGGAGCTCGGCCTGTCGACCTCACGTTACGAAGGCCCGACCGGCATCGTCGGAGTGCTCCACGACGCCTGCAACAAGGCCGGGATCCCGTCGGCCAGCCTCTGGGCCGCAGTCCCGCACTACGTGTCGCTGACGCCGAGCCCGAGAGCGGCGTCGGCGCTCTGCGAGCGCCTCGGCCGCTTGCTCGGAATCTCCATCGACACCGCCGAGCTCGACCAGGCGGCAGTGACCTATGAGGAACAGGTCAGCCAGGCCGTGGCGACCGACGAGGAGACCGCCGCGTACGTCGAGGAACTCGAGCGCCGGGCCGACTCGGTCGAGGAAGAGTTCGAGCTGCCTTCCGGCGATGCCCTCGCCGCGGAGCTGACCCGGTACCTGCGGGAGCGCGAAGCCGGCAACGGCGAGTCTGGACCGCGCGGGCCTGCGGGCTAGGACGGCCTCACTAGCCGAACGTAAACGAGTAGACGGAGATCCCGGGCGTGAAGCTCAGGCGGAGCTGCGAGTCGAGCAGGTCCATCGCCGACACGACCGTGTAGAGGCGGCTGATTCCCTTGACCGGGATCGTGTCGAGCGCGTGCCCGTCGAGCGTGACGCGGACCCGCCCGCGACCGCCCATGACCAGATAGACGTCCTTGGCGCGAAAATGGAGCGCGAGCCGGGCGTCCCGCACCGCGGTCGTGTGCTCCGGCCCGACTTTCCAGGCACCCGCCAGTGCCCAGCCGTTCCGGGTGACGCTCTTCGGCGCCGTGTACCGAGCTGTCTTGCCGGGCACGGGCTTCGAGCCGACGTAGTTGGCGAGCAGGTGGTCATAGCCGAGGTACGTCTCCGGCGTCGTCACCTCGGTCGGCGTCATGTCGGCCAGCTCCGCCCGAGGCGCGCCTCGTTCGCCGAGCAGCCGGCGGATCAAAGCCTCCGTTTGGTCGTACTCGCCTTCGCCTGGATGGTAGTGCCGGATGTGGCCGCGCTTGTCGATCAGATACTCGGCCGGCCAGTACTGATTCCTGTAGGCGTTCCAGGTCTCGTCCTTCGGGTCCAGAGCGACGGGCCAGGCGACGCCGAGCTGCTTCGTCGCTGCGGCGACGTTGTGCGGCACCGACTCGAATCCGAATTCCGGCGTGTGCACGCCGACGATCTCGAGGCCCGCGCGGTGGTACTCGCGCCACCACGCCTTCAAATGAGGCAGCGTCCGCAGGCAATTGATGCAGGAGTAGGTCCAGAAGTCGACCAGGACCACCTTCCCGCGCAGCTGCTGGATCGACAGCGGCTTCGAGTTGAACCAGTCCGTGATGCCTCTGAAGTCCGGTGCGAGGCCGAGATCGGCGAGCTTCGACGTCTCGTGGACGCAGCGGCCGCTGAAATGGCGCTGTGCCGTGCAGCTCGTCTGGGGATCGGCGAAGCTGAAGGGGTTGCCGACGTTCGCGAGCGTTCGGTCGACGTGGAACGTGATCAAGAGCGCGACCGCGGCGATCAGGGCGCCGAGACCGGCCCTCGCCTCGCGGGCGTGCGCGCGGAAGACGCGCAAGCCGGCGGCCGCGCGCCTGCCGCCGTAGGCGATCAGGAGCATCGGGAGCCCGGTGCCGACCGCGAAGGCGATCGCGACGGCGACGCGCTTGCCCCCGCCGAGCGTCGCCGCATGCGTCGTAATCGCAGCGAGCACGAGCCCGCCGCAAGGCACGAAGACGAGACCGAGGGCCAGGCCCAGGACGAAGCCGCCGCCGAGATCCCCGCCCGGTCGGCGCGACAATCGGGCGAGCGGGCGCTCGAGCACTTGGCCAAGCTGCGGGACGACCAGCGTCGCCGCGACGACGAAGAGGAGGGCGATCGAGAGATTCCGGAGGAGGTCTTGAGGCAGGTGCAGCTCTCGGAGCAGCCAGGCGACGGCAAGGAGGGATCCGGTGAAGCCGACGACGACTCCGGCGATGATGGCGTAGGGCCGTCGCGCTCCGCCGCCGCTCGCGCCCCCGGCGAAGACGATGGGCAAGACCGGCAGCCCGCACGGTGAGACGGCCGTGATCACACCGGCGAGAAAGGCCACGCCGAGCTCGAGGACCACGTCCATCGTTCTATGGTCCTTTCGGACGGGCCGGCGTTACGGTTCTGTCGCAGCCTGCGGTTCGGGCTGCGGCTCGGTCGCAGGCTCCGGCTCGGCCTGCTTCGGCTCGTTCCCGGGCGCTGCACCGTCCTCGGCGGCCTGAGGCTGCGGCTGACCGTTCTCCGCCTTCTGCTTCTGCTGCTGCTGCTGTTGCTGCGCGGCCTGGCTCTTCTTCCGCCGACGCCTGCGTCGCCGCCGTGACCGTCCGCTCGGCTGCTTCGGTGCCGGCAGGTTCTCTGCGAGCCCATACGCGACCTCGGGCAGCGAGCCGAGCTGCTCGCGGGCGGCGTCGATCAACTGGTTGGCTCGCGGTGTGTAACCCTCCGCCGAGGCAAGCAGTGCCGCACCGACTTCGAGCGGCTGCTCTCTTGCCGCGTTGACCAGCTTTGCCGCGTTCTCCTCGTGCCGGTGGCCGCGCGAGTTCGCGAGGGCCCCCAGAAGCCGCTTCGCCTCCGGAAAGTCGGCGCTGGCGCGCCGGTCCTGCACCTTCCGCGTCGCGCGGGCGAGCCGCCACGTCCAACGGGCGAGGATCTGCTCCGGCGCGTCAGCCTTTCCCTCGCCGATCGCCCGGAGGAGGACGCGAACGCCCTGGACCCGGTCCTTCTCCCAGGTCGGGGCCTGGGTGACGAGGGTGACGAGATCGTCGAAATCCGCCCGCTCGACCGTCATCGAGACGCGGTCGGCGAGCGCCGTCATTCGCAGGCGCCGGTTCGGGTTTTCGGCCGCGCAGGTGGCGAGGAACGTCTCGAGCGCAATCTTCGAGGCGCCGCCCTCGGTGAACTTCTTCGCGAACTCGACGCGCTCGTCGTAACGGACGCTGCGACCGGCGATCGTCGCCCAGTACCGCTGCTCGTCCTCGTCGAGGAAGCGCGGGTCGACGCGCTGCCATTCCCGCGTGATCACGTTGAGCCGCCGCTTGACGTCCGCGGTGACAGGCACGAGCCAGGGTGCCGGTGAGAGCTTCCGCCGCGATCGGCGCTGCTGCCTTCGCCGAGGGGCGGGCGTGACCCGCGCGCCTTCGCGGTAGAAGTCCGAGTCGAGCAGGCTGTGGAGCGAGACGACCCGCTCGTTGTGCGTGGCCGCCTTCGGCACGAAGTCGACCACGACGCCGGCTTCCTTCCGAGGGTGGATCCGCATGATGCGCCCGATCCGCTGCTGGTAGACGCGCCTGCTCGCCGTCGGCGCCAGGTGCATGCAGACGGTCGCGCGCGGGGAGTTCCAGCCTTCGGCGAGCAGCATCGCGTTGATGAGGACGTCGATCTCTCCGCGCTCGTAGCCGGCCAGGATCTCGGCCAGCTTCACCGGCGGCGTGCGCCCGCTGACGGCCTCGGCCTTGAGCCCGGCTGCCCGAAACTCCTTCGCGAGGTTGTAGGCGTGCTCGACACCAGCCGCGTACACGATTCCCGGAGTCGAGTCGAACCGGTCTCGGTAGAGGCTCGCGGCCGCCTGGTTCAACGCCTGATGATCGAGAGCCTGTGCCAGAGCCCGCTCCTCGAAGTCGCCGCCGACGATCGGCACCGTGTGGATCGCCGCAGCCGGCGGCACCCGGAGCGAGCGCAACGGCGCGATCAGGCCGCGCCGGGCGGCATCGCCGAGCGGCAGGTCGTCGACCGAGGCCGGGAACACGTCGGAGACCTGTTTTGCGATCAGCTGCTCGGTGGCGGTCATCCCGATGTAGATCGGATTCGTGAAGCTGCGGATCGCCGCGCTCGTCTTCTCGCCGAGCGCCGTGTGTGCTTCGTCGGCGATGACCAGGTGGTAGGCCTCGGGATTCAGATCGCGCCAGTGCCGGGCGAACCATGCGTAGGTCTGGATCGTCAACGGGTTGGCTCTCGACGGATCCTGGTTTCGCCCGACCGCCTCGACAATCCGGTCGCCGTAGCCCTCAGCGGTGAGGTCCCGGTTGAACTGCGAGACGAGCAGGCGGCGGTGAGTGAGGATCAGGACGCCGAGCGTGCGCGCGGCTTCGACGAACCCGGCCGCTGCAATCGTCTTTCCGGACGCCGTCGGATGCCGGAAGCGGAACCGGCGGACTGCGCCCGGATCCTCTTCCGGCGAGAGCGGGAGAGGGAGCTCCTCGATGTCGGCATCCGCGGAGGCCGCGGTCTCGAGCTCGTCTTCTTCTTCCTCGTCGGCCTCAACCTCTGCGTAGCCGTTCCCATTCGTGGGCTCGGGCGCGGCCTGGGCCGCGGCGATCAGTTCCGTCAGCATTCCGGCAAGCGCGTCGATCTGGTGCCGACGCAGCTCCGTGCCCGAGGCGAGCCGCGGCGGTCGGTCGGAAAGCACGCGCTCGAGACCGAGCAGGAGCGCATAGCGCCGTTTCCACTCGTACGAGGGAGAGGTGCGGCCCGCGTCCATCTCTTCGACGGCGTCGTCGAGGGCGAGGCGCCTCGCCGTCCCCGGCGCCAGCACGATTGCAGGGTCCTCGTCGGCCCGGAGAAACGGCTCTCCGGCCCAGTCTTCGGCGCGGGCGGCGGCCTCGCTGAGACCATTTGCCGCCTTCGGCGCTAGCGTCGGCTGCTCGGTCGTCTCTTGCATCGACGCAGCACGTACAGTGCTGCAACCTCGTAATGAGAAGCGAGCTCGCTTCGAACCCCTTGGCGAGCTTCGCTTTCCACAGCATACCCCATCGCGGGGTGCGTGAATCGTCAGAGAGGCGTTCCCGAGCCCCCGAGCCCACCAAAGACGACGAACGGATTCTGGGGCAGCGTCTCGTAGACGAGCTCGCCCGCTCCCTCGACCTCGCCGTGGAGCCGCTCGGCGAGTGCCCGGGCGTCGTCCTCGGACGTCGCGCCGACGAGGACGTACCGGTCGCGGCGCACGACTCCGTGCCCTTCGTTCTCGAGCCTGCCGGCGAGCTCGCGGGCGACCTCGGGCGACGACGTCTCGACGCGGACCTCCCACGGGGAACGGCCGTGTTCGAGCACCTCTCGCTCCGGCGTGTACGCCTGCGGCGGCTCGTCGTCCCAGCGCTCCTCGTCGGCGAGCCAGTGCTCGATCCCGCTCACGCGCGCCTCGATCCCGGTCTCGCGCAGCTCGGCCTCGATCACCGCGAGTGCCTGCTCGGCCTCCGCGCGCGAGCCGGCGTAGACGAAGATCGTCTCGTCCTCGCGCGAGACGACCAGCCGCCGGCCCTCGAGCTCCTTCGCGAGCTCCCGCGCCTCGGACCCGAGGTCGAGCCCGAGCCGGTCGAGGAGGCTGTCGGCGTGCTCCTCGGCAACCTCGATCTTGATCCGCCAGTCGTCGTTCACGCGGGCATTCTCGCCGAGAAGCCCGTCTGCTCGAGGTACTTCGTGATCCCGCCGAGCCAGAACGGGAACCCGGCGCCGAGGATCAGCGCGGTGTCGACGTCCTTCGCGCCCGGGACGACTCCCTCGTCGAGGAGGTGGCCGATCTCGTCGGCGATCGCCTCCAGCGCCCCGGCGAGGATCTCGTCCTGCGTCAGCGGGGCGTGGTTGGTGACGACGATTTCCTCACGGCCCTCGGCGTAGTTCGCGAGCGTCCGCGAGAGCGGGAACCGGTCGGGATACGCTTCGTGAAGCGTTTCGAGGACGTGCAGGGCGAGCCGCGGGCCGACCATCTGCAGCAGCACGGACGGCGCCATCGGCAGCCCGAGGCGGAGGATCGCCTCGTCGGACTCCTCCACCGAGTTGCCGCGCTCGAGCGCCGACAGGACCGCCGACATCAATCGCGTGAGGATTCGGTTGACGATGAAGCCGGGCGCGTCCCGGACGAGGATCGGGCGCTTCCGCAGTCTCCTCGCCGTCTCGTAGGCCGTCGCGGTCGTTGCGTCGTCGGTTTGGTCTCCGCGGACGAGCTCGACGAGCGGAAGCAGTGCAACGGGGTTAAAGAAATGCATGCCGATCACGCGCTCGGGATGGCCGAGCGCGGCGGCCATCTCGGTGATTGACAAGGCGGACGTGTTGGTCGCGAGGACGCAGCCCGGCGTGACGACCTGCTCGAGCCGCGCGAAGACCTGCCGTTTTAGCTCCAGCTCCTCGAAGACGGCCTCGAGGACGAGCTCGCAGCCGGCGAAACCCTCGTGTCCGGTGGTCGTCGACACGAGCGAGGCGAGGAAGCGCGCCTTTCCTTCGTCATACCGCCCTCTTGCGACGAGACCGCCGAGCTCGGCCTCGATCGCGGCGGTGGCGTTCTCGAGCGCCTGCTCGTCGACGTCGCTGAGCACGAGCGGAAGTTCGAGGCGGCGGAGGAAGAGGCTCGCGAGCTGCGTCGCCATCAGCCCCGCGCCGACGATCCCGACCTTGCCGAGCGGGCGAGGCTCGGCGGCGAGCCGCGGCAGTTTCTTCGCGCGTCGCTCGACGAGGTCGAAGGCGTACAGCGACGCCTGCGCCTGCCGGCTCGGCAGGAGCTCGGCGATCGCCTCCTCCTCGGCGCGATAGCCCTCCTCCAGGCTCCAGCCCGAGAGCGCGCCTTGGATCAGCTCGAGCGCGCGGTACGGAGCGGGGGCGGCGCCGTGAACGGTGTCATCGAGCCGCGAGCGGGCCTTTCGGAGTGTGTCCGCAACGGGCTCGTCCTGAGGACTGTCCACCGTTTCGAAGCTTGTTGCGGTTTCGGTGCTGTTTCGTGCGAGCTCCGTCGCAAAGGCGAGCGACTCGTCCACGAACTCGGCTGGCTTGAGGAGCCGATCGGCGAAGCCGAGCTCGAAGGTGCGGCGCCCGTCCAGCATGCGGTTCTGGCGCAGCGGGTTCTCGACGATGAACGCGACGGCGGTCGTAGCGCCGACGAGACGCGGAACGAGCTGTGTGCCACCCCAACCGGGGACGATGCCGAGAAGGCACTCGGGACAGGCGAAGTGGCGGACGCCGGTCGAGATCGTCCGCGAATGGCAGTGCAGAGCGAGCTCGACGCCGCCGCCGAGGCAGGCCCCGTTGATCGCCGCCACCGTTGGATACGGGAGCGCGCGGATGCGTCCGAAGAGCTCGTGGCCCGTGCGACTTCCTTCGCGTGCGGCGTCCGGGCTCGACCGCGACGCGAACTCGTCGATGTCGGCGCCGGCGGAGAACACGTACGGCTTCCCCGTGATCACGAGCGCCGTCCACTCGTCGGACTCGAGCTCCGCAAGCACCTCCGCAAGCGACTCGAACGCGTGGGCGCCGAAGACGTTCGGCCTGGTGTGATCCGCGCCGTTGTCGATCGTGACCAGGGCGATCGGGCCGTCTGCATCCGGCCTGACCACCCGGGTGAGTTTGAACTCGGTTAGCGGCTCAGACACGCTCCCACACGAGGGCGGCGCCCATCCCCATCCCAACGCAGAGGGCGGAGAGTCCGTAGCGCGCGCCGCGCTCCCGCATCGCATAGGCGAGCTGCGCGACCAGGCGCACCCCGGTTGCCGCGAGCGGATGGCCGCAGGCGATGGCGCCCCCGTACGGGTTCAGTCGCTCGTCGTCCGGCGACACACCGATCCCGTCGCACCAGCTGAGAACCTGCACGGCAAACGGCTCGTTGAGCTCGAATGCGTCGATCTCGTCGATCGTGAGCCCGGCCTGGGTGAGCGCCTTCTTCGTCGCCGGCACCGGCCCCATGCCCATCAGCTCGGGGTCGACGCCGGCGAACGCGAAGGAGACGAGCCGAAGCCTCGGCTCGAGGCCGAGCTCCTCGGCGGCCCGCTCCGAGGCCAGTAACGAGACCGTCGCCCCGTCCGTCAGGCCTGCCGAGTTGCCGGCGGTGACCCGGCCGCCGGGCCGGAACGGCGTCGGCAGGTCGCGGATTGCCTCGACCGACGTGTCCGGGCGGAGAAACTCGTCGCGATCGGCCTCGCGCCAGCCGTCGTCCGTGAAGACGCTCATCGGGACCACGGTTTCGCGCATGGCGCCGTTCTCCCACGCCTCGCCGAGGCGATGGTGGGAACGAACGGCGTACGCGTCCGCGTCGTCCTTCGTCAACTGCGGAAAGCGGTCGTGCAGGTTCTCGGCGGTCTGGCCCATCGTCGCGGCCGAGGGATCGATCAGGCGCTCCGCGACGAACCGCGGGTTGTAATCGACGTCCTCGAGCATCGGGTGGCGGCCCATGTGCTCCACGCCGCCGGCGAGGATCACGTCCGCGGCGCCCATTGCGATCTCGCCGGCACCGGTTGTGATCGCGGTCAGGGCACCCGCGCACATCCGGTCGACCGCGAAGCCGGGGACAGTGCGAGGCAACCCGGCAAGCAACGCGACGTCTCGGCCAAGGGTCAAGCCCTGGTCGCCGACCTGAGCAGTGGCGGCAAAGACGACGTCGTCGATCCGCTCCGCGGGCAGCGAGTCGTTCCGTCTCAACAGCTCGCGGACGAGCTTGACGGCCATGTCGTCGGCCCGAGTGCGCCAGAACACGCCGTCCGGCCCGGCGCGGCCGAACGCGGTGCGCACGCCGTCGACGTAATAGACCTCGCGGAGCTCGCGCACCCGATCAAGGCTAGTGGATGACAGCGGAGTCGCAGATTCGTCGCACTCGCGTCACCCACGCGCGCGCCGTTGCTCGATAGGCTCGCGGCGGGGAGGAGGTGGGCTGTGCCTAAGGAAGCCCCGAGCGCGAGGACGGACTGGCAGGCGCACGTCGGACGCGAGGACGCCAGGTATCGCGACGGCGAGGCCCGCCTGCCGCAGGCGGCGGACGCCGATGCTCGCCAGCGCCAGCTGACTCGACTCGGCAACGCCTCCGCGGGCGCGGGGCTCGCCCTGCTCATGGACGGCCGCGGCCCCGAGGCCTCGGCCCGGTTCACCCGGGCGGCCGAGCGGTACCGCGAGAGCTTCGCCGACGCTCCACCGGGGAGCTGGGGTCGCCCCATCGGCGCGATGAAAGCCCGCATCCTGGCCGGCGACTGGGACGGCGCCTCGGCCGATGCGCGGTGGGCGCTCGACGCCGGCGCCGCTGAGGCCGATTCGCCCATCGGCCGCTATACGGCTGCACTCGCCTACCTCGTGCTCGGAGACGACGAGCATGCTCGGGTCCATGCCGATGCGATCCGCGCGCGAGACGATTTTCCGCACGCGGTCGGCGATGCGCTTGCCTTTGTGGCGGCGCACGACGTCCTCGGCTACGCCGAGGCGGTCGAGACCGTGCTGGCGTCGTTCGAGACGCGAGAAGAGTTCCTCGAGGACATCCCGGTTGCCGACACGGTGCTCGTGCTGCAAATCCTCGCGGGCAGCCGTGGGATCGCGGCGCAGCTGTCGTCGCCGCTGCTGCCGCGGCAGCCCTCCTAGTCGGTGCTGCCGGTGCGAACCGGGTGGAGGAAAGCTGTGATCACGAGCGGGTCGGCGTCATCGGTTTCCTCGTCGCGGACTCGCTCCGCGATCTCTTCGATCAGCCGTAGCGCCCGCTCGGCAGGTATTCGCACCGTCGTCTGCGTGATCCGGAACTTTCCCGATGCGCCATACGCGGCCCAAGCCCGCTGAAGGTCGTCGAGCATCGTCGCTCGGACATCGGTGCTCAGCCCGGACGAGACGAGCTCCGGCGCGACGCGAACTGTCCGCGCGACCGCACGGTACGGCTTCTCCCGCCCCTTTCCGCCGTTGGCCAGGCTGATCAAGCCGGCGCGAAGGAGCATCCGGACGTGAAAGTGGAGGTGGCCGGGGTCGACGCCGAGGCGCTGAGCGAGCTCGCGGTTCGTCAGGTAATGCTCTTCACTCTGCCCGAGCATCTCGAGCACGCGTAAGCGGAGCGGGTGGCCGAGGGCCTTCAGCTGCTCGGGCCGGTCGATCGTGAGAACGTCGAGCAGCGGCGGCTGTGACTCGGGCGCTGACACGCCGCGTATATATACGGAATCGACGTCTCGCGTCTAGTCTCGCAACTGCGAAGCCGCCTGTTTATCGAGAATCGCGAGCGTTTCGCCGACCTCGGCGCGGATGAGGCTTCCCGGGATTGCGGGATCGGGAGGCCCGGCGAGAGCCTTCGCGACGGCGCCGGCCTTCGCCTCGCCGGTGACGAGGAAGACGATCCGGCGGGCGGCGCGGAGGACCGGCGGCGTCAGCGTCACCCGTTCGACGTACGGCTCGAGCTTCGGTTCCGCGGGGATCGCGAGCCGGACAGCCTCGTCCAGCCCGGGCGAGTGGGGAAACAGCGAGGCGACGTGGCCGTCGGGCCCCAGTCCGAGCAGCAACAGGTCGAACGTCGTCCCCCGCACCTCGCGTTCGTAGACGGCTGCGGCGGTGGCGGGCGGGTCCTCGCCTCGGATCCGGTGGACGCGTCCGGGCTCGCTTTCTAGCTTCTCGAGCAACGTTCGCCGCGCGAGCCCGAAGTTCGAACGCTCGTCCTCAGGAGGCACGGAGCGCTCGTCGCCCCACCAGACGCCCGCGTTGCTCCAGTCAGGCTCGAGCTCCGCAGCGAGCTCGTACGCCCGGCCCGGGGTCGAGCCTCCCGTGAGCACGATCTCGTCGCCTGCCCGGGCTGCTTCCGCAAGCAGCTCGGCTACCCGCTGTGCCGCCGCCTCTGCGTCGTCCGCAACGGTGACCTCGACGCCGCGCGGCGTCACGGCGCTCCGGCGGCGAGCTCGCGTGACCGGTCGAGCGCCGCCTGGATCGCGTTCAGGAAGGCCGCCCGAACGCCGGCCTGCTCGAGTTCGCGCACGGCTCGGATCGTCGTGCCGCCCGGAGAGGTGACTCGTTCGCGCAGCTCGACCGGATGCATCTGCTCGTCGCGGAGGAGCTTCGCCGTCCCGAGCATCGTCTGGACGACGAGCTGGGTCGAGACTTCGCGCCCGAGGCCGAGGAGGATTCCCGCCTCGATCATGGCCTCGGACAGGAGCGCAAAGTACGCGGGGCCCGACCCCGACACGGCCGTGACGGCATCCATGTAGGGCTCGGGCACGCGAACGACCGCGCCGAGATGCGCGAGAGCCTCCTCGGCGAGCGCCAGGTGAGGCTCGTCCGCGTGGGCGCCCGGGCACAGACCGGCGATCCCCTCGTGCACCGTGGCGGGTGCGTTCGGCATCGCCCGCACGACCGGAACCCCGTCGGCCAGCCGCGCCTCGATCGCCGAAGTCGGGATTGCGGCGGCGATCGAGAGCACCGTCTGCTCGGCAGTCACGACGGATCCGATCTCGCCGAGCAGCACGTCGAAATCCTGCGGTTTCACTGCGATCACGACCAGGGCGGCGCCGGTGACGGCGTCGACGTTCGACAAGGTTGCCTCGACACCCAAGCGCTCTCGGAGCTCCGCAACGTGCTCATCGCGCCGGCCGGTCGCGACGATCTCGCCTGGCTCACGCCACTTGTCGCTGAGCAGACCGGTGATCAGCGACTCGCCGATCGTGCCGGCGCCGAGCACGGCAACGCGCCGCTGGTCGACTGTCATTCGCGGAGTCTATGCCGCTAGTCGCTCGGGGACGGCGAGCGTGCCCTGCTTGAAGCCGGCGAGCATGTACACGCTCGCCAGCCCCGCCCACTCGCCGTAGGGCTCGAGCAGCTCGGCCGTCTCCCAGCCTTCGACCCAGCGACCTCGAAGCCGGGAAAGGAGCTTGACGAGACCGAGATCGCCGACGAGCCCGCGTTCGTACCGCCCGAGACCCTCGATACAGACGACGCCGACTGACCAGGGGCCGATGCGGGACTCGCGAACGAGCCGCGCTGCGGCGGCGTCGGTCGAGACATCCCGAAGGCGCTCGAGCGCTATCGACCGGCAGAGGCGGACGAGTGCGCTCGCCCTTGGTCCTCCGAGGCCGAGCGCCCGCAACTGCGCGGGGGAGAAGCGGCCGAGGGTCTCCGGGGTCGGAGCCGCGTGCAAGCCGTCGAGTGAGGGAGTGGCCGCACGGACGATCCGCCGCTCGTCCTCGCGCGCCCGCTTCGCCGTGATCAGCTGGCCGCACAGCGCTCGCAGGAGTGCCTGTGTCACGGTCGCGCAGCGAAGTGGTCGCATCCCGCGCAGCGCCCTGACGCTTGGGCCGAGAAGCGGATCGCGTGAGAACCGCGCGAGAAACTCAGAGTGGTCGTCGTCGATTCCGAGCGTGAAGCGGACACGCGCGATCGCCTCTTCGCTCGGCGCGCGGACGAGCAGGGTGCCGTCGGGGCGCTGCCGCGCCTCTGCGATCTCGAGTCCTCCCCCGATCTCGTAGACCGCACGCAGACCGCCGCGAGTGGCGATGCGCGTCGCGTCGCTGCCGAGTCGGGTCGAGAGCCGGAGCGAGTAGGGGCCGCGCGCTCGGAGCGAGGCCTCGATCAAGTCAGGGACTGCGACCTTGTCGAGGCGTTGAGTTGTGCCGCCCGGTCCAGGACGTCGAGCGCATCCGATTCGCGGCCGGTGTTGCGCAGATAGCGGGACCACGCTCGGAACGTCTCGGTGAGGCTGATCTGATGGCCGTGTTGCTCGAGCAGGTCCGCGGCTTTCCGGAACGTCTCGTCTGCCTCTGCGTTCTCCTGCAGCGCGAGTGCATCCGCGAGCGCCGCCCAGGCCAGACCCTGCTCGGCCGGGTGCTCGTTGCCGAGCGCTTCGATCGCCTCGCGTGCCAGCGACTCTGCGTGCTTCCCCTGGCCGAGCATCGCGGCCCGCTTCGCCTGGTCGGTTCGCAGGCTCGCGAGATCGAGCGGCTCGGGCCGGGGACCGAACAGGCGCTCGGCGGCGTCGAACTGCGACCCTGCTTCGGTTGCCTTTCCCTGCGACATCATGATCGTCCCGCAGAGGAGGTGGGCGCGTGCGAGGTGCAGTGTGTCCTCCGTGACCTCGAGCAATGCGATCGCGCGGCGAATGTAATCGAGCGCGGCTGCAGGTTGGTCTCGAAGAGCGCTCAGCCGAGCCAGGGACCAGTACAGGCGAACGCGCGTGTATGCATCGGTCATCTCGTCGGAACGGGCCAGGGCATCTTCGAGAACAGAGCTCGCCTGGTCGAGGTCGCCGACGTCTGCGAGCGCGTAGCTGAGATAGGTCGAAAAACGGATCTGGGACGCAGTGTCGTCGGGTGCCTCCCGCCGCACGGCTTCGAGACACCTCGCGAAGAGGTCGACGGCTCGCTTCGGATCGCCGAGTGCCGCATAGCAACGGCCGAGCGCTTCGTAGACGTCCGGTCGCTGCGTGGGCGACAACGATTCGATCGCGGGCTCGAGTCGCTGGATTGCATCCGCGCTCCGGCCGGCGCTCGCTACCGCGAGCCCGAGCGCGACGTTCGCGCGTAGCGCGCTCTTCGTGTCCCCGGCCGCGACCGCCTCGTCGTGGATGCCGTTGAGGACGCGCTCGGTTTCCTCCGTGCTCTGACCGAGACGGAGCTCGAGCTCGGCGTCGGAGAGCTTGAGCTCGCGCTCGTCGACGTCCCTGAGATCGGAGCCTGTCTCGAGGTACTCGACAGAGACGGCGAGTTTCCGGGCCAGCTGGCGAAGGGCCTTCACCGACGGCCGGCGGGCACCGGCTTCGATTCTCGAGATATACGCGTACGAGACCCCCGGGGAAGCCAGTTCGCGTTGCGACAGGTTCCGCTCCAGCCGGAGCCGGCGCAGCCGCTCGCCTATTGACTCTGGTCCATTCGCGGTTTCGCTCATCGGCCGTTCCGCCACATCTTCGACGGTCAACCGGCTGCCGTCAAACCACGGCGGTTCGACCCTTCTTGACAACAAAAGGCGTCACTTGTTGCGTACCCCCCGTTCGTATCGAAACCGCGAGTGAGAAAGGGGGTGCTCATGTCCGGCCGCATGAAGGCACTGCTGGCGGCTCTCGCCGCGATCGGTTTTGCTGCCATGAACGCTTCGCTCCCCTGGGGGCCGTAAGCGTCGAGACGGGCGGGAGCGCGGCTTGCGCTCCCGCCCGTAAGCTTCGCGCCATGGCGGAGCCGATCGATCCGCGCGTCGACATCGGGCACGTCCACTTGAAGGTCTCGGACATCGACCGCGCACTCGGCTTCTACCGCGACGTGCTCGGGTTCGACGTCACTCAGCGCTATGGCTCCGAAGCCGCCTTCGTCAGCGCGGGCGGGTATCACCATCACCTCGGCCTGAATACGTGGGAGAGTCGCGGCGGCTCGCCGCCTCCGCCCGGGACCACGGGCCTCTACCACGTCGCGATCCGGTACCCGGACCGGGCGACCCTGGGCGACGCCCTGCGCCGCGTCCTCGAGGCGGGGATTCCGATCAGCGGCGCCACCGACCACGGCGTCAGCGAAGCGATCTATCTCCGGGACCCGGACGGGAACGGGATCGAGATCTACCGCGACCGCCCGAGCGAAGAGTGGCCCCGTGCCGCCGACGGCGAGGGGCTCGCGATGGTGAACGCACCGCTCGACCTGGACGCGTTGCTGGCCGAAGCGAAACCGGCGCGCTAAGAGCCGGCCGCTTGGAGGATTTGGCCTGGCCTCCTAGGTACTCGCCGTCACGGTTCGCTGCGTCTGCGGTTCCGCGGCCTCGGTGTCCTGCACGACCGTGCGGCGCGAGAAGAGGCCTTGAGCATAGCCGGCGAGATAGAGGATCAACCCACCGGGGCCGTAGAAATGTCCGAGCCAGCGGACCGCCTTCATGCCCTCGGAGCCGTACGGCTCGATTGTCCCGCTCGACCAGAGCGGGTAGAGGATGGGCCCGAGGATCAACCAGCCGCCCGCCGCGAACGCGAGCAGCGCTCCGAGGGCGCCGCCGCCGCGCGAGGGCGTCATCAACATGAAGCCTCCGACGACGGCGACGATGCCGGGGACCAGCTGCATCTCCCATTGCTTCGTCGAGAACTGCCAGCTCGAGTCGTTGAAGAATCCGAAGTTGAATGCCGGCCCGATCAACGCGGCGGCAATCACCCAGCCTCCGAGCACGGCGATCAGGAAACCGAAGGGAATCACCTTCGGCGTCCACGTGGTCGATCGTGGCCCCGAGCGTCTGAATCGCATGTTTCGGTTATGCGCGCTTCCTTGAAATCGAAACGAAAAGGACTAGCGTTGTCCTTATGCCCCGCGGGTACATGGAAGGCCCTGCGGCCGAAGAAGCGGAGCGGCGGCTCGAAGAGCTCGAGCGCGGCCCGGCCCCCGAGGATGCCGAGCAGCGTCTCGCCGTCTACGGCTCGACGGAGGACGACGCCAAGCCGCATTTCCTCGGCTGGCGCGACGAGGTCGATCCGGACGAGCTCTTCGAGAGCGGCCGCGCCTGGGGCCTGAAGGTCGTGCGCCGCAGCGCCGCCTAGCCGCGGCGCCTCGACCGACGGGTTTTCGGGCCACCCCCATGGGGGTGCAAAAGCACCCCTACCGGCACGCTAGCGAGGATCGTCTGTCGCGTTTGTCACAGGTTTGCACCGAACCTGCGACGACGCGCTATACCTACGGCGGTGGCGAAACAGGCCAAACCGGTCGAGCAGGTCGACAGCGTCATCGTGCGCTTCGCAGGCGACTCCGGTGACGGCATGCAGCTGACCGGCGGTCGCTTCACGAGCGAGACGGCGGTCCTGGGAAACGACCTCTCGACATTCCCGGACTTTCCGGCCGAGATCCGCGCTCCAGCCGGGTCGCTGCCGGGCGTTTCCGGCTTTCAGGTTCACTTCGCCGACCACGACATCCTGACGCCGGGCGACGCGCCGAACGTGCTCGTCGCGATGAACCCGGCCGCGCTGAAGACGAACCTCCGAGACCTGCCGCGCGGCGGCACGCTCATCCTCGACCAGGACACGTTCACCGAGCGCAACCTCGCCAAGGCCGGGTACGACGCGAATCCGCTCGACGACGGCAGTCTCGACGCCTACGACGTTCACACCGTCCCGCTGACCTCGATGACCCTCGAGGCGACGAAGGACGTCGAAGGCGTCACGAAGCGCGAGGCCGAGCGGGCGAAGAACATGTTCGCGCTCGGGCTGATGTCGTGGCTCTACCACCGCCCGACGGAGAACACCGTTGGCTTCCTCGAGCGCAAGTTCGCGAAGCGCCCCGAGATCGCGGAGGCGAACAAGCGCGCCTTCCACGCCGGCTACGCGTTCGGCGAGACGACCGAAGACTTCGCCGTCTCCTACGAGGTCAAGCCGGCGAAGCTCCAGCCCGGCACCTACCGCAACATTACCGGCAACCAGGCGCTCGCCTTCGGACTCGTCGCCGCGAGCGTCAAGTCGGGGCTGCCGCTTTTCCTCGGCGCCTATCCGATCACGCCCGCGAGCTCGATTCTCGAGGAGCTCGCGCGCCACAAGAACTTCGGCGTTCGCACCTTTCAGGCCGAGGACGAGATCGCCGCCGTCGGCGCGGCGCTCGGGGCGAGCTTCGGCGGCGCCCTCGGGGTCTCGACCTCCGCCGGCCCTGGAGTCGTCTTGAAGAGCGAGACGGTTGGCCTGGCGGTCACGCTCGAGCTGCCGCTCGTGATCCTCGACATCCAGCGCGCGGGCCCGTCGACCGGAATGCCGACCAAGCCGGAGCAGGCCGACCTGTTGATGGTCATGTTCGGCCGCAACTCGGAGTCGCCGGTCCCGGTCCTGGCCGCCTCGACACCGGCGCAGTGCTTCGACGCCGCCCTGGAGGCGGCGCGGATCGCGCTCGAGTACCGGACCCCGGTCTATCTGCTCTCGGACGCCTACCTGGCAAACGGCTCGGAGCCCTGGCTCCTCCCGGATGTCGACGCGATTCCCGAGATTGATCCGGGCTTCACGACCGAGGCGCCCTCGGACGGAGACTTCCAGCCGTATGCGCGCGACGACCAGACGCTCGCCCGGCCGTGGGCAATTCCCGGGACAGCGGGGCTCGAGCACCGGATCGGCGGGCTCGAGAAGCAGGACATCACCGGCAACGTCTCCTATGACCCGGAAAACCATGATCTGATGACGCGGCTGCGGGCGCAGAAGGTGGCCGGGATTGCCTCCGACATCCCCGACCTCGAGGTCGACGACCCCGGCGGTGCCGAGCTGCTCGTCCTCTCCTGGGGCGGCACGTACGGGCCGATCGCGGCCGGCGTCAGACGCGTCCGTGGCGGTGGTGGAAAGGTCGCGCATGCGCACCTTCACTATCTGAACCCGTTCCCGCGGAACACGGGCGAGGTCGTCACCGCCTACGAGAAGGTCCTGATCCCGGAAATCAACCTCGGCCAGCTCCGGAGGCTGATCCGCGCCGAGTTCCTCGTCGACGCCACGGGCTTCAACCTCGTCCGGGGGCTGCCGTTCCGCGCGGGCGAGGTGCAGGAAGCGATCGAGGCGCTGCTGTGAGCGAGCCCGAGCGGACTGCCCGGCAACCATGGTGGCTCGGCGACAGCCGCTGGCCCGTTGCGGGCGTGATCGCGCTCATCGCCGCCGCGGTTTCGCTTCTCGACGGGCTCTGGGTCGAGGCCGCGCTCTTCTTCGCGGCGGCTCTTGCGCTCGCGATCATCAGCGTGAGAACGGCGAGGAGGTGAAGATGTTCGAGAAGCTCCTAGCAAAGCTCCGCGGTAGCTCCCGAGCGCCGGACGATCTCGCACTCGGAACGACGCGCCCGGGCGATTTTGCCGACGACCCGGAAACGCCGGAACACGAGGGCGAGGGGCTCGCGCCCAATCCGCACGAACACGAGGAAAGGCGGCCCCCGGAGTGAGCGAGTCGAACGGAAACGGCGCGCAGCCCAAGCTGACCGCCAAGGATTACAAGACCGACCAGGAGGTCCGCTGGTGCCCGGGGTGCGGCGACTACGCGATCCTCGCCGCCCTGCAGGGATTCATGCCCGAGCTCGAGATCCCGAAGGAGCGAATCGTCTTCATCTCAGGAATCGGCTGCGCCGCCCGC
>DASQWX010000198.1:0-4207 GCA_035640035.1 Gaiellaceae bacterium | reverse complement strand
GATGCGGATCCTCGTCACGGGCGGCGCCGGCTTCATTGGGTCGCACTTCGCAAAACGCCGCGCCGCCGCCGGAGACCGGGTCGTCGTCCTCGACAAGCTCACATACTCCGGCAACCGCGCAAACCTCGAGGGCGCCGACGTCGAGTTCGTCCACAGCGACATCGCTGACCGCGACGCCGTCGCCACCGCCGCCGAAGGCTGCGAGGCGATCGTCAACTTCGCGGCGGAGACCCATGTCGACCGCTCGATTTTCGGCGCCGCCGAGTTCATCGAGACCGACGTTCTCGGCACGTACGTCCTGCTCGATTACGCCCAGGCGCACGGCCTCCGCTTCCTCCAGGTCTCCACGGACGAGGTCTACGGTGACGTGACCGCAGGAACGAGCTCGAGAGAGGACGATCCGCTCCGCCCGTCGAGCCCCTACGCCGCGTCGAAGGCCGGCGGCGACCTGCAGGTCCTCGCCGCTGTCCGCACCTACGGCGTCAACGCCTCGGTCACGCGCGGATCGAACACGTACGGGCCGAATCAGTACCCGGAGAAGATCATCCCGCTGTTCGTCACGAACGCGCTCGACGGCGAGTCGCTCCCGCTCTACGGGGACGGTCGCCAGACCCGCGACTGGCTGCACGTGGACGACCACTGCGCCGCGATCGAGCTCGTCCTCGACCGAGGCGGAGCGGGCGAGGTCTACAACGTCGGCGGCGGGGAGGAGATCGAAAATCGCGACCTCACTGCCCGGATCCTCGGGCTGACGGGACGTGACGATTCGCTGGTCCGCCATGTCGAAGACCGCCCCGGCCACGACCGCCGCTATTCACTCGACACGTCGAAGCTTCGTGCGCTCGGCTGGAAGCCCGCCCGCTCGCTTGCCGACGGGCTTCCCGAGACGGTCGCCTGGTACCGCGACAACCGCGAGTGGTGGGAGCCGATCAAGTCCGGCGAGTACCTCGCGTACTACCGTCGCCAGTACGCGGCGCGGCTTTCCTAGCACGCGCTAGTCCTGGTTGTCGCCGCCGCCAGCTTTGCCGCCGCCCCCGCCACCGCACTTGTGCGCAGCCTTCAGCGCGTCGCGCGGCTCCGCCCGCTGCGGCTCGAGCTTCCGCGCTCGCTCCAGGTACGGGATCGCCGCCGTGCACTGTCCGAGCTGGAGCAGCGTGTAGCCGAGGTTGTAGTTCGCGTAAGCCTCCGTCGGATACCCGACACCGCTGAGCTTCGCGACCGCCTGCCGGAGCAGCGGCAGTGCCCCCGCGTAGTCGCCCGCCTGCAGCCTGCGGTACCCGGCGTCGTTCAGCTGCGAGCCGCTGAGTGAGCTCGCCGAAGAAGACGGTGCCGACGAGCTGGGGGCCGTCACCGTCGTCTGAACTGTGCTCCCCTGCTGAGTGATCGTCACGGTCCGTTCCTTCGCAGGAGCCGTCGCCCTCGCCGTCTTGTCTGTGTTCGTGAGCAAGATCGCGGCGATCGCCCCGCCGACTGCTCCCAAGGCCAGGAGAGCGACGAGTGGCGCCCACCGCCTGGAGGCGCGACGGCGCCGACGGACGGGAGACAACACCGAGACCGGAGCAGGCGGAGGCGCCACCGGTCGCATCGACCGCGTTGACCCGGCAGCCTCGGCAAGCGCGGCTCGAAGCGCCGCCACGAGCTCGGCCGCTGTCCCGAAGCGCGCGCTCGGGTCTTTCGCCATCGCCCGGCGAAAGACCGGATCCACCTCCGGTGGCAGCCCCTCGCAGATCTTGGCAATCGACGGCACCTGGTCGTTGACGTGCGCCAACGCCTCCGCCGTCAGCGAGTCGCTCTCGTACGGGCGCCGACCACTCAGCAGCTCGAAGGCGACGACCGCCAGCGCGTAGCGATCGCTCGCCGGCGTCGCTCGTTCGCCCTGCGCCTGCTCGGGCGAGAGGTAGCCCGCCGTTCCGAGCACTGTTCCGGTCATCGTCAGCGAGTCCATACCCGCCGCACTGGCGATGCCGAAGTCGACGACGTGGACGTCGCCGTTCCGATCGAGCAGCAAATTCGCCGGCTTCACGTCGCGGTGCACGACACCGTGCCGGTGCGCCGCGTCGAGTGCCATTGCCGCCTGCTCGAGCCAGTCGAGCGCCTGCGCCGGGTCCTGCGCGCCATCCTTCCGGATCCGCTCCTCGAGGGAACCACCGCTCAGGTGCTCCATGACGATGAAGGGCCGTCCGGCGTACTCCCCGACGTCGAAGATCATGACAACGTGAGGCTCGCCGGAGAGTCGCGCTGCGGCCAGCGCCTCGCGCGTGAACCGGCGCCGCACCGACTCGTCTCGCGCGTAACGCTCGGCGAGGAGCTTCACGGCGACGGCCCGGCCGAGCGTCGAGTCGGTCGCTCGGTAGATCTCGCCCATTCCGCCGAGAGCGATGCGCGCGGGCGAGCGGTATCTGGCCGGCAAGATTTCCGTTTCGACAGCCATGCGGACTTAACCCCCGGACGTGGATTCCCCACGACCCGGCGACTGAAAACGCGTGCTCAGGAACCCATTAGGAGGCGGTAAAGGTTTGCCAGGTGACGGTACCGAATCCGCTACCCTCGGGCCTTTCCCGGGTCCTCTTGCGGATGGCGATTCGTCCCTTCCTCATAGTCGTTGTCCTCGTCCTCGGCGTCGCCGGCAGCGCCGCGCCCGGCGGCTCAACCCCCGAGCCGCCGACGGTGCGCACGCAGCCGACGTTCTTCATCAGCGGACACGGGTGGGGGCACGGCCTCGGCATGCCGCAGTACGGCGCCTACGGCTATGCGCAACACGGGTGGAAGTGGGACCGGATCGTCAAGCACTACTTCCCTGGGACGACCATCGGCCAGGCCGCGGTCACCCGAGTACGGGTTCTGCTCGCCGCGAGCGTCAAGCGTGCGACGATCGGCTCGAAGCTGCCGATCCAGGTCGTCGGCGGCGATGGCAAGAAGCACCCGCTCGACGCCGGCTCCTACACGGTCGGGCCCGCGTTCAAGGTTGCCGACCCGACCGATCCCCAGGCGAAGCCGCAGCCGCTGACGTACCCGCTCGAGTTCAGGCCCGGCGCGACGGCGCTGACGCTCAACGGGCGCGGCTACCGCGGATCGCTTCGCGTGCTGAAGCTCGGCGGCGGGAAGGTGAGGGTCGTCAACGTCGTCGACGTCGACATGTACCTGCGAGGCGTCGTTCCGTCTGAGATGCCGAAGACCTGGGCGCCGGAGGCGCTCAAGGCCCAGGCCGTGGCTGCCCGGTCGTACGCGCTATCCCACCTACGGAGCGGCAGCGGGGGTTTCGACCTCTACCCCGACACGCGCGACCAGGTCTACCTCGGGATCCCGCACGAGGCCCCTTCGACGAACGCCGCCGTGAACGCGACCGCCGGCCAGGCCGTCCTGTACAAGGGGAAGGTCGCGAGCACGTACTTCTTCTCGAGCTCGGGCGGTCGCACCGCCTCTATCCAGGATCTCAACCCGAATTCACCTCCGATTCCGTACCTCGTCTCCGTCCCGGACCCCTACGACACGATCTCGCCGTACCACAACTGGGGTCCGTACCGGTTCACCGCGCGGAAGCTGTCAAAGGCGCTGAAGAGCCCGGGCAAGCTGCTCGACGTCCAGACGACCGCCGCGGCCTCAGGGCGCGTGCAAAGCGTCGTCGCCACCGGCTCCAAGGGAGAGTCGTCCGTGACCGGCGTAGCCGTCCGGTCTGCGCTTGGCCTCCGCTCGACGTGGTTCCAGATCGGCGTCCTGTCGCTCGGGGCGCCGGCGGTCCCGGTGACGTACGGGAGCTCGGCGGCACTGACCGGAACGGCGCGGGGCGTCCCGTCGGTCGACCTCCAGGAACAGGACGCCGGCGGGAGCTGGAAGACAACGGCCACGCTCAAGCCCCGCGGAGGCGCCGTGGCCCCCAAGGTGAAGCCGGACCAATCGAGCAAGTTCCGCCTGGTCGTGGGCACGATCGCGAGCGACCCGGTCCCCGTCGCCGTCGCTCCCTCGGTAAGGCTTCACATTCCGCCGGCCCTGACCGGTTTCTGGGGCACCGTCAAGCCGGCCGCGCTGGCGGCGACGGTGACCGTCCAACGCCAGGCCGGGACCGCATGGCGGCCTGTCGTGCAGCTGAAGACGACGCCGCAGGGACGGTTCACCGTCGGGCGCACCGTCCCGCCCGGCACGTACCGCGTGCGCGTCGCGGCGAAGGGCTTCGCCCCCGGCTTTTCGAAGCCGGTGACCGTCTCCTAGT
>DASQWX010000197.1:0-18557 GCA_035640035.1 Gaiellaceae bacterium | reverse complement strand
ACTCCGGCGCCACATCATCCTGTTCCCAGTGCGGTTTCTTGCGCGCCGCCTGGTTGACGCCGTCCTTGAAGACGCCGCAGTAGATCCAGCAGCCGCAGGCGGTCGAGCCGTCGTCCTTCAGCTTCGGGTAGCCGTCGAGGAACTCGCCGGTCTCGATCACGCTGCCGCTGACCTCCTGGAGGACGGCCTCCGCATCGGGCTCCTGGATCTGCGAGTGCGTCGGGTACTCCCAGCGCAGCGCCTCGACGAGCTCGTCGCGCGGCTCCTGCGAGTCCGCCAGCTTCTGCTTGATCATCCGGCCGAGGTGGAAGTAGAACCAGAGCTCGGAGCGGCAGTCCCGGGATGGCTCCGTCGCCTGCCAGTGCCACTGCAGCAGCCGCTGCGTGTTCGTGAACGAGCCGTCCTTCTCCGTGTGCGTCGCGGCCGGCAGGAAGAAGATCTCGGTCGGGATCTCCTCAGTCTTCAGCTCGCCCGACTCGATCTCCGGGCCGTCGTACCAGAACGCCGCCGACTCGATCTCGACGACGTCGCGGACGACGAGCCAGTCGAGCTTCGCGAGCGCGAGCCGGTGGGCCTTCGCGTTCGTGTTCCCGACCGCGGGGTTCTCGCCGGCGATCAGGTACCCCTTGACCTTGCCGTCGAGCATCTGGAGCGTCGTCCAGTAGGCCGAGTTGTCGTCGTCGATCCGTGGCAGGCGCTTGAACAGCCACTCGTTGTCGGCTGTCGCATTCTCGCCGAAGTAGGCCTTCATCAAGCTGACCCAGTACGCGTCGAAGTGACCCCACCATCCGGTCGGGGAGGTGTTGGCCTCGATGAACCCGTCGAGGTCCCCGTATGTCTCGGTGTGGGGGATCGGCAGGTAGCCGGGCAGGATGTTGTAAAGCGTCGGGATGTCCGTCGATCCCTGGATCGACGCGTGGCCGCGGAGCGCGAGGACGCCGCCGCCCGGCCGGCCGACGTTCCCGAGAAGCTGCTGGATGATCGCGGCGGTCCGGATGTACTGCACGCCGACCGTGTGCTGGGTCCAGCCGACGGCGTAACAGAAGGCGCCGGTCCGCTCGCGGCCTGAGTTCTCGCACAGCGCCTCGCAGTAGGCGAGGAACTGCTCGACCGAGCAGCCGCACGTTTCGGCCACGAGCTCGGGCGTGTAGCGCGCGTAGTGCTTCTTCAGCAGTTGGAAGACGCAGCGTGGATGCTGCAGCGTCTCGTCTTCCGCGGGCGGCTCCCCGTGCTTCAGGCCGGCGCCGTGGCCGCCGTGCCCGGACTGCTCACCGCGTGTCGGTGTGAAGCCTTGCTCGCGCTGGCCTGCGGCGCCGTGCACTTCCATGCCTTCGTACTGCCAGGTGCCGACGTCGTACTTTCCCTGCTCCGGATCCCACCCTGAGAAGAAGCCGTCGAGGTCCTCGGTGTCCTTGAAGTCCTCGGTGATGATCACCGGCGCGTTCGTGTAGTGCTTGACGTACTCCTCGAAGTAGCGCTCGTGCTCCAGGATGTAGTTGACGACGCCGCCGAGGAAGGCGATGTCCGAGCCGGCGCGGATGCCGATCCAGTCCGTCGCCATCGCGCTCGTGCGCGTGAATCGCGGATCGATGTGGAAGACGCGCGCGCCGCGCTCCCGGGCCTCCATCACCCACTGGAACCCCACCGGGTGGTTCTCGGCCATGTTCGAGCCCATGATCGTGATCACGTCCGCGTTCTGCAGGTCCTGCTGGTAGACCGTGGCGCCGCCTCGCCCGAACGAGGTCCCCAGACTGGGGACCGTGGAGCTGTGTCATATGCGCGCCTGGTTCTCGACCTGGACGATGCCGAGGGCGAAGCACAGCTTCTTGATCAGGTAGTTCTCTTCGTTGTCGAGGGTGGCGCCGCCGAGGTTCGCGATCGCCATCGTGCGGTTCGCCGGGGCGCCGGCTTCCGTCCGGTCCCGCCACGTCTCGGCTCGCGTCTCGATGATCCGGTCGGCGATCATCTCCATTGCGTCGTCGAGCGAGAGCTCCTCCCAGGACGTTCCGTTCGGTCGCCGATACTTGACCTTGTACTCCCGCAGCGGGCTCTGGACGTATGACTTGGACGCCTGCCCCTTCGGGCACAGCCGCCCTCGCGAAATCGGGCTCGCGGGGTCGCCGTCGATGTGCGTCACCGCGCCGTCCTTCACGTAGACGAGCTGACCGCAGCCGACGGCGCAGTACGGACAGACCGACTGAACGACGTGATCTGCCTCGTCGACTCGGGGCTTCAGCGCTCGAGATCGCTTGGACTGAACCGACCGTCCGAGCCCGAGGGGATCGCCTTCCCGAAGCTGGCGGACAACCGGCCATTGGGCGATCAGCTTGGTGAGCGGCACCTGCTCCTTCCTAGCCTCAGGAGGCGAGTTTAAACGGTGCGGAAAGCGATATAAGTCAATCGTACTACGATCTAAGGAGGCATGATGAGCACGATCGAATCGAGCCGTCGCCAGACCGAGCTCGACATCGCTCGCGACGGGTTGAACGATGGGGTCGCGACCCGGATCTTCCTCCAGCCGATTGCTGCCCCGTCGATTCTCGGTCTCTTCGGCTTCGCCGGGGCGACCTTCATCGTTGCGTCGAATCTCGCCGGCTGGTGGGGCACACCCCAGTCGGGTCTCGCGCTCGCCCCCTTCGCCGCGATGTTCGGCGGTCTTGCCCAGTTCCTTGCCGGGATGTGGGCATACCGGGCGCGAGATGCGGTCGCGACCGCGATGCACGGCACGTGGGGTGCCTTCTGGCTCGCCTACGGAATCCTGAACATCCTCGTCGCGGCCGGGGCCCTTACGGCGCCCAAACCCTGGTACCACAATCCGGAGCTCGGGTTCTGGTTCTTCGCGTTGGCCTTCGTGACCGGCTCGGGCGCGCTGGCGTCGCTCGCCGAGAGCGTCGGGCTCTTCGCGGTCCTGTCGACGCTCGCCGCCGGCTCCGGCATCCTGGCCGGCTCCTTCATCTACGGCTCTCACACGTGGACGGAGGTTGCAGGCTGGGTGCTGGTCTTCTCAGCCGGGTTTGCCTGGTACGTCGCCACGGCGATGATGCTCGCCGCGGCGAGCGGAAGGGTCGTCCTGCCGCTCGGCAAGCTCTCGCGTGCGGCGAATCGCCCCGGCCGGCGTGTCACCCGGCCGATCGAGCTCGAGTGGGCCGAGCCGGGCATCCGGATGGGACAGTGAGGCGTCGCGTGAGCCCCGCCGCCTCCGGCGGCGGGGCTCATTCGTCCAAGTGATCTAGCTCGAGCTCGAGCGGTGCCCACGTACTGGGATTCGTGTCAGCCGTACTCGGCCGAGCGCCTTCGGGATCCGTGGTTGCGACCGGAGTCTGCCGTCGACGACGTCGAGGCCGAGGAGCGTTCGCAGCGCGAGCAGCGGTGCGCCGGCCGACCACGCCTGGGGCGCGAGCGCATCCGGGTAGGGAACCGGGATGTCGGTCTCGTCGCGTGCGAAGCCGGCGAACACCTCCGGCAGCCGATGCTCGAAGGCGACGGCGGCGTCGATGATCGCCCTGCAGACGCGTCCTGCGTGCTCGCGCAGGCCGTAACGGCGCATGCCCTCGGCGCAGATTGCCGAGTCGTGGGGCCAGACGGTGCCGGCGTGATATTCGAGCGGGTTGTACCCGCGCATCTCGGTCGAGAGGCAGCGGACCCCCCAGCCGCTGAACAGGTCGTCGCGGAGCAAACGGTCGGCGACGGCGCGGGCGCGGTCCCTGGGGACGATCCCGCTCCAGAGCAGGTGACCCGGGTTCGACGTCACGGCGTCGACCCGACGCTTGTCCCCGTCGAGCGCGAGCACGTAGTAGCCGAGCTCGTCGTCCCAGAAATCGCGATTGAACCGCCCGCGAAGCGTCTTCGCCTTCCGCTGCTGGTCGAGCGCGAGACCCTCGTCGCCCCAGATCTCCCGTGCCAGACGTGCCGCCCGGAGACGCGCATCGTAGGTGTAGCCCTGGATCTCGCACGTCGCGATCGGCGGCTGCGCCACGCGCCCGTCGGCGAACTGAATCCCGGCATCGGAGTCCTTCCAGCAAAGGTTGCGTAGCCCCTTCGCGGAGCGGCTCTGGTACTCGAGGAAGCCGTCTCCGTCGACATCTCCCTGCTCGTCGATCCATTCGATGGCGCGGCGCGCGTTCGGCTCGAGCCGGCGGACGAAATCGGCGTCGCCGCTCCACCGCTCGTATTCGTCGAGCAGGATCAGAAACAGCTGCGTCGCGTCGTGCGTTCCGTAGTAGGGCCCGTGAGGGTCGAGCCCGAGGCCGACGAGCTTGCCGCGGCGCAGCTCGTGGAGGATCTTGCCCGGCTCCGCGTCACGAAAGTCGTCGCGCTCGGAGGCCTGATGCTGCGCGAGGGTCCGCAGGGTCGCGCGCGCGAGCGTCGGCTGGAACGGCAGCGCCTGGTAGGCGGCGATCAGGCTGTCCCGCCCGAACACGGTCAGGAACCACGGCACCCCGCCGGCCGGCATCGCCCACTGCAGATCTTCCTCGCGCGGGCGGATTCGCAGCGAGGCGAGGTCGACGAGGCTGCGGTTGTAGACGTCCTGGAGCTCGTCGTTCGCCTCGAGCTCGGGCGCCTGGTCGAGCCACTCCTGCAGCGTCGTCGGCATCGCCGGCTCGGCCGCCCTGAACGAGTCGCACCGGAGCAGCGGCGCTCTCGGCTTCCTGCCCTCGATCGGAGTCAGGTCGACGCAGAGCTTCCAGCTGTCGTGCGGCGGGATCGTGACCTTGAACACCGCACGGTCACGCTTCAGCTGGCCTTGCTTGTTGAACCTGAGGCGTGTACCGCGCCGGAACCCGTCCTGCTCGAACGTCAACGTCACTGAGCGCCTGCCCACGTCGATCTCGGTGTGGCTGCCGAGTGCGCCTGGAGTCTGTGCCTCGAGGACGTCGGCGAAGTCGGCCGCGAACGCGACCTCTAGCTCGAGCAGCCGCTCTTCCTGCGAGTTGTTGCTGATGACGATGTCCTCGTGAGCGCCGTCCGTGACGAAGCGGTTGCGCTCGACGGTGAGCGGCGGATCCTTCCCCTCCGGAGCCGCCACCACCCGGCCCGAGAAGTAGTCGACCGCCCGGCTCGTGAGCGGCTTCAGCTGCTCGCCGTCGATCAACACCCGCCACTCCGACAGGTGCCGGACGTCGTTGAAGAAGAACCCTTCCGGCTGGTTCGGCTCGATGTCGCCGTTCTCCTCGGAGAGGAAGAACGTGCAGCCGTCGAGGAGCAACAGGTGGGCCACGGCTCTGGCGGTCTATCGCAGGCGCGAGTACGTCAAACCGGCCGCGCCCGCGAGCGCGGCGGCCGCGCCGACTGCGACGGCGGCCCGCGCCGCGGTGCGCACCGGCCCGGGTTGCGGGCGCCTGAGTGCCAGCCGCTCGGGGTACGCGCCCGGCGGGCCGGCGGGGCCGAAGTCACGAGCGAGCGCGAGCACCTGAGCCGAGTGGAGCGCGCGGCGCCCCGTCGCCGCCTGCTCGATCTGGCTCCGGCACGAGAAGCCGTCCGTGACGATGATCGTCTCGGGCGATGCCTCGCGAACCCTCGGCAGCAACACGCGCTCGCCGCAGGCGACCGAGACGTCGTAGTGACCGGTCTCGTAGCCCCAGCCGCCGGCCATTCCGCAGCAGCCGGAGTCGAGTTCTTCGACCTCGAGGCCCATCTTCTCCAGCAGCTTCTGCTCGGAGTCGATTCCGCCCGTCGCCTTGTGATGGCAATGACCGTGGAGGAGCGCCTTCCTCTGGAGGACCGGCGGTTCCCAGCCGTCGGCCTGCTCGGCGATGAACTCGCCGAAGTGATGCGCCTGCTTGGAGAGGCGCCGGGCGTCCTCGTCGTTCGGCCAGAGCTGCACGAGCTCGTCCTTGAAGACCGCGACGCAGCTCGGCTCGATCCCGACGACGGGCGTCCCGGCGCGGATGTCGTCGCGCAGCCGGCCGAGCACATTGCGGAGATAGGACTCGGCGAAATCGAGCATCCCGTAGTCGTAGAGCGGCCGGCCGCAACAGAGGTGCCCGGCGGGGATGACGACGTGGAAGCCTGCATCCTCGAGCGCCTCGACCGCGGCGACGCCGACCTCGGGCTCGAGGTAGTTCGTGAACGTGTCGGCCCAGAGGATGACCGGCTTGCCGCCGCCGTTTCGCGAAGGCCGCGAAGCGAACCACGCCTTCAGCGTCACCGGCGCGAACGGTGGGATCTTGCGGCGAGGATGGATCCCGGCGGCGAGCTTGAACGCACGGTCGAAGGGCGGCGTCTGCGTGAAGAAGTTCGCGGCGGCGGGCAGCTTCGAGGCGACTCGCGCCGCCTGGTCGATCAGCCCGAACGCATAGGCGGGGCGGGGGCGAAGCCGGCCGGCGTAGTGGTGCGAGAGGAACTCAGCCTTGAGGGTCGGCATGTCGACCGAGACGGGGCAGTCGTTGGTGCAGCCCTTGCACGAGAGGCAAAGGTCGAGCGCCTCCTTCACCTCGTCCGAGCGGAAGCCTTCTAGCTCCTCGCCGTTCAGCATCTCCCAGAGCGTCCGAGCGCGGCCGCGGGTCGTGTGCTTCTCCTCGCGCGTGACCATGAAGCTCGGGCACATCACGCCGCCGTCGGTGCGCCGGCATTTGCCGATCCCGACGCAGCGCGTGGTCGCGTGCGCGAACGACCCGTGGTCGTTCGGGAAGGCGAAGTGCGTCTTGACGGCCGGCGGGTGGTAGTCCGTGCCGAGGCGCAGGTTCGAGGTGATCGGATACGGGTCGACCACCTTGCCCGGGTTCAGCTTCCAGTCGGGATCCCAGATCGCCTTGAATTCACGAAAGGCCTCGACGAGCTCGGGGCCGTACATCTTCGGCAGCAGCTCGGCCTTCGACTGCCCGTCGCCGTGCTCGCCTGAGAGCGACCCTCCGTGGGAGAGGACGAGGTCGGCGGCCTCGTCGAGAAAGGAACGGAAGGTCTTGATGCCCGGTTCGCTGGTCAGGTCGAAGTTCCAGCGAGCGTGGACACAGCCGTTGCCGTAGTGCCCGTACAGCGCGCTCTCGTAGCCGTACTTGCCGGCGAGCTTGCGAAGCCTGCGGAGGTAGCTACCGAGCTGCTCGGGCGGCACCGCCGAGTCTTCCCAACCCTCGTAGGTGTCGGGCTTTCCAGGAATGAAGGCGGTCGCTCCGAGCCCGGCCTCGCGCACCTCCCAGACATGCGCCTCCTGCTCTTTGTCGTCGTAGAGCTTCATGTCCTTGGGCGCGCCCGCTCCCTTCTTCAGCTGCGCCATCAGCTTGCGCGCCTTGTCGTCGGCCTCGTCCTTCGTCTCGCCGCCGAACTCGACGAGCAAGAACCCCTTGCCGTCCGGAAGCATCGAGAGGTACTCGTCGTGGATGCCGACGACCTTCATGTCCTCGAGCAGCACGGAGTCGACGCCCTCGCAACCCAGCGGCTTCGCGTCGAGCACCTCACAGGCGTGGTCGGCCGCCTCGTACTCGTCTTGGTAGCCGAGCACGAGCAGCGAGCGGTGGGGAGGCGCGTGGACGAGATGGACGGTCGCCTCGAGCACCATCGCGCAGGTCCCCTCGGTCCCGGTCAGCGCGGCCGCGACGTCGAAGCCCTTCTCGGGCAGCAGGTCATCGAGGTTGTAGCCGGAGACGCGGCGCGGGAGGTCGGGGTAGCGAGTCCGGATCAGGTCGGCGTAGCGGTCTCGCAGGTCGCGCAGCCGGCCGTAGATCTCACCGCGGCGTCCGCCCGCGGCGACGATCCGCTCGAGCTCGCCGTCGCTCGTCCGGCCGACGGTCATCCGCGTCCCGTCGTAGAGGAGGACGTCGAGCTCGTGCACGTTGTCCGACATGCGCGGGCCCGGCCCGTAGAACTGGGCCATGATCGACCGGACGCCGCAGGAGTTGTTGCCGATCATCCCGCCGAACGTGCAGTGGTCGTGCGTCGACGGATCCGGGCCGAACGTCAGCTCGTACTCGGCCTCTGCGGGCTTGCGCAGGTGGTCGAGGATCAGTCCCGGCTGGACGCGGGCGAGCCGCTGCTCTGGGTCGATCGCGACGATCTCGTTCAGGTACTTCGAGAAGTCCACGACGACCGCGACGTTGCAGCACTGGCCGGCGAGGCTCGTGCCGCCGCCGTGCGCCAGCACCGGCGCCCGGTATTCCCGGCAGACGCGCATCGTCTCGACGACGTCGTCCGTCGTCCGCGGGATAACGACGCCGATCGGCAGCTGGCGGTAGTTCGAGCCGCCGGTCGTATAGAGGGCGCGGTCGCCGGGACGGAAGCGCACTTCACCCTCCAGCGCACGCGCGAGGTCGTGTTCGAGGCCGCGGACGTCCACCTCCTCGAAGGCGGTCGGGGGCGAGGCGAACCGGCGGTCCGGATAGGCGGGGACGCGCATCAGACGGCGAATCGCCGGGCGTCGGCCCGTTTCAGCTCGAGGCCGTTGCCCGGCCGCGAGCGGTCCGGCGTGAGAGCGCCGTCGGTCTGCTCGACGACGCCGTCGAAGAGCAGCGGCTCCAGCCGGACGTGGTCGTGGAAGTACTCCAGATGGCGGAAGTTCGGGACCGCGCAACAGGCGGCGAGGCTGGCCGACGGCGCGCAGTGGGCCGAGAGGTCGAGGTCGAAGGTCGCGGCGAGCGCGCCCGCCCGCAGGAACCCGGTGATCCCGCCGCACCGTGTCACGTCCGCCTGGAGGCAGTCGACACAGCCGTTCGCGACCAGGTTCCTGAAGTCGGCGGGCACGTAGGCGTACTCGCCGGCTGCGATGTCGAGGCCGGCCGGGGCGCGGTCACGCAGGAGCCGCAGGCCCTCGAAGTCGGCCGAGCTGACCGGCTCCTCGAACCAGCTGACGCCCCACTCGCGGACGAAACGCTCGGCCCACCGAAGCGCCTGCTTCCGCGACAGAGCGCCGTTCGAGTCCACGTAGAGCTCCGTCCCGTCACCAATCGCCTGCCGGGCGGCGTCGAGCCGCTCGGGATCGCGCTCGGGCTCGCGGGAGACCTTCATCTTCACGCGCGAGATCCCGTGTTCGACCCAGCCCGAAAGCTGCTCCTGGATCCGTTCGAGCGAGTACGAGGTGAAGCCGCCGCTGCCGTAGACAGGGACACTGCCTCGAGCGCGCCCGACGAGATCGACCAGCGGGAGCTCGAGCAGCCTGGCCTTGAGGTCCCAGAGCGCGAGGTCGACGGCCGAAAGCGCGCAGAATCCGATCCCAGGCCGACCGGCGTTTCGCAGTCCTGTCGCCATCGCCTCCCACGACTCGCCGATCGCAAAGGCATCTCCGTCCCTGACGACGCGGGCGAGCTTCTCCTCGATGAGCTCGCGGGCGGCGGCCGGGGCATACGTGTAGCCGAGCCCGGTCTTGCCTCCGCAGCCCACTTCGACGACGACGATCGTCGTCGAGTCCCACTCGGCGGTTCCGTCCGACTCGGGCTCGTCCGTGGGCACCGTGAACGCTGAGACCTCCAGGGCCTCGACGGCGGCCTGCCTGCTCCGCCGGGTCGCTGTCGCGCTCACCGTCCCGGAATGAACTCTTCGAGCTTCTGCTTCAGGGACTCCTTGAGCATCCCACCGCGGTCCGGGTCACCCGCCATGGCCGTCATGTAGTGACGTGCCTGCTGGAAGGTGATGTGCGGCGGCAGCGGCGGCACCTCGGGGTCGGTCACGGCCTCGTAGAGAACCGGCCGGTCGGCTGCGAGCGCTTCGTCCCAGGCATCGCCGACCGCGTCCGCGTCGTCGACGCGGATGGCGCCGAATCCGAGCAGCTCGGCATAGCGGGCGTACGGAAAGTCCGGTAGCACCTGGGACGCCTCGTACTTCGGGTCCCCCTCGAGGGCCCGCTGCTCCCAGGTGACCTGGTTGAGATCGCGGTTGTTGAGCACGAGGACGATCAGCCGCGGATCGCGCCAGCGCCGCTGGTACTTCGCAACCGTGATCAGCTCGTTCATCCCGTTCATCTGGAACGCCCCGTCGCCGATGAGGGCGATCACCGGGCGGTCGGGATGCGCGAACTTCGCCGCGATCGCGTACGGGACGCCGGGTCCCATCGTCGCGAGCGTTCCGGAGAGTGAGCCCATCATCCCCTTGCGCAGCTTGATGTTGCGCGCGTACCAGTTGGCGGCCGAGCCGGAGTCCGCGGTCAGGATCGCGCCGTCCGGAAGGCGTTCGGAGAGCTCCCAGAACACGCGCTGAGGGTTGAGCGGATCGGCATCGAGCATCGCTCGCTCTTCTATCAGCCTCCACCAGTCGCGGACGCTCTCCTCGACCTCCTCCCGCCACGAGCGATCGTCCTTGTGCTCGAGCTTCGGGATCAGCGCCTTCAGCGTCTCCTTGGCGTCGCCGACGAGGTTGACCTCCATCGGGTAACGGATCCCGACCATGCGGCCGTCGATGTCGATCTGGACTCCGCGGGCCTTGCCTTCCTGCGGCAGAAACTCGGAGTACGGAAAGCTCGAGCCGACCATCAGGAACGCTTCGCAGCCCATCATCAGGTCGTAGCTCGGCTTCGTCCCGAGAAGGCCGATCGCGCCTGTCACGAAGGGCAGGTCGTCTGGGAGGACGCCCTTTCCGAGCAGCGCCTTGGCGACGCCCGCTCCGAGCGTCTCGGCGACCTCGACAACCTCGTCGGCAGCGTTCATCGCACCCTGGCCGATCAGGATCGCCACCTTGTCGCTCTCGTTCAGGACGGCGGCTGCGCGGTCGAGCTCGCCCTCAATCGGGATGACCTTCGGCCGTGTATAGCCGATCCCGGAATGGACGGTGCCGTGCTCGTGCGGCGGCGCCGCGACCGCTTTTTCCGAGGCGAGGTCGTTCGGGATCACGATGCAGGTGACCGTGCGCTGGTCGAGGGCGATGCGCACGGCGCGGTCGACGAGGTGGCGGATCTGGGCCGGGTCGGTCGCCATGTGGACGTATTCGTGGGCGACGTCCTTGAAGAGGGTCGTCAGGTCGACCTCCTGCTGGTAGTTGCCGCCGAGCGAGGCCATCGCCTGCTGGCCGACGATCGAAACGACGGGCTGATGGTCGAGCTTCGCGTCGTAGAGCCCGTTCAGGAGGTGGATCGCGCCGGGCCCGGATGTGGCGATGCAGACGCCGACCTCGCCGGTGAACTTGGCGTGGCCGCAGGCCATGAACGCCGCCATCTCCTCGTGCCGCACCTGGATGAACTCGGGGTCTCCATCCGCGCGGTCGAACGCGCCCAGAAACGCATTGATCCCGTCACCCGGATAGCCGTAGATCCGGTGGACACCCCACTCGGTCAGCCTCGTGAGGACGTAGTCAGCGACGAGCTGGGCCATGTCGGTTCCGTCCTTTCGCCTGCGCCTTGCTTTGCGGGACCTTCTTTGCCCCGAGCGCGTCTGGAGAATCTTCGTACTACGACATTTGTTCCCGAGTCGTCGTCGGCGAAACGCGAAGGCCGAGGACATCGGGACGGTGGTAGTGACCGGCGGGATCGAAGCGCTGGCGCTCTTCGGCGAGCCTCGCCGGGTCGAGCTCCGCGTAGAGGATTCCCTCCTCGTCGTAGAGCGGTCCAGCCAGATAGGAGCCGTCCGGAGCGAGGATCGCGCTCCCGCCGCGGCCGATCACGTCGGTGCCGGCCTCACGGAGCAGCTTCGCGAGCGGGAAGTCCTTTGGGTAGGAGCCCGCGCGCTGGAAGTGGCTCGGGCTGATCACGAACGCGCGCGACTCGCGCGCGATGTGGATCAGCGTCGCCTGCCAGCTGTCCCCGTCGTCGGCGGTCGAGGCGAGGTAGATCTCGACTCCCGACTCGTAGAGAGCGAAGCGCGCAAGGGGCATGTAGTTCTCCCAGCAGATCAGGCCGCCGAGCCGGCCGAGCGCTGTTTCGATCGCCCGTAGGCCCTCGCCGTCGCCCTGGCCCCAGACGAGCCGCTCGTGGTTCGTCGGGACGAGCTTGCGATGCTTCTCGGCCAGCGATCCGTCGGGCGCGTGGTAGAGCAGCGTGTTGTACAGGGTCCCGGGCCTGGCCGGGTCGCGCTCCGTCACGCCGGTAACGATCCAGACTTCGTTCGCCCGCGCGATCTCGCCGAGCCGGTCGGCCGCCTCTCCGGGCACCTCGAGCGACTCGCGGGCGAGGAGCGCAAAAGCCTCCTTGGCGCCGGGCTCGTCCCAGCCGGCCAGCGCCCGCGCCCAGACCGACGACGGGTAGGCCGGCACGAACGCCTCCGGGAAGACGACGAGCTTCGCCCCGTTCGCGGCGGCCTCGGCGGCGAGCGCTGCGAGCTTCTCGATCGTCGCGTCACGGTCCAGGATCACAGGCTCCGCCTGGACGCACGCGACGGTGACGGGAGAGCGCATCGCCGCTCATTCTGCGTGAAAAACGCTTAACAGAGGCGCAAAGCGCGCTTAACGGGGGTGCAACGGGGCGGCGTTATAACCGGACCGTGACCTCTTCGAGGCAACTCCTGCCGGCTGCTGCGCTGGTCGCGGCCGGTGTCGTCGGAGGCGCTGTCTCGCTCGTGGGAGCCTCCGCGCTCGGCGTCGGGGGCAAAACGACGACCGTTCGCCAGATCGAGCCGGCTCTCGGCGGTAACTCGCCGACATCGTTCCAGGCATCGCGGCCCGGCAAGGCGCTGACGATCAACGCCATCTTCCGGCGCGACGCCCCCGGCGTCGTCCAGGTCACCTCCACGCAGATCGTCCGCACGAACACCGATCCGTTCTTTGGTTTCGGCCTGCCGCAGACCGAAGAGCAGAAAGCGCTCGGCTCCGGCTTCGTCATCGACAAGGCCGGTCACATCGTCACCAACTACCACGTCGTCGCCGGGGCCAAGACGGTCGAGGTCAGCTTCTCGAAC
Organism: Gaiellaceae bacterium; assembly: GCA_035640035.1. Classification (GTDB taxonomy): domain Bacteria; phylum Actinomycetota; class Thermoleophilia; order Gaiellales; family Gaiellaceae; genus 13-2-20CM-68-14. The sequence continues at coordinate 5,811 of DASQWX010000197.1, read as the reverse complement.
AGCGACAACATGAAGGCGCGGATCGTCGGCTCCGATCCCTCGACCGACATCGCGGTGCTCCAGGTCGACGCGCGCTCGCGCGCGCTCACCCCGCTTGCCTTCGGAAACTCGGATCGGGTCCGGGTCGGCGACTCCGTCGTCGCCATCGGCAATCCCCTCGGCTACGACCGTTCGGTGACGGCCGGGATCGTCAGCGCTGTGCAGCGTGCGATCAGCGCCCCGAATCAGTTCCCGATCGACCACGTCATCCAGACCGACGCGCCGATCAACCACGGCAACTCGGGTGGGCCCCTCATCAACTCGGGGGGTCAGGTGATCGGCGTCAACGCGCAGATCGCGACAGGCGACACCGGCGCCGACGGCAGCATCGGCATCGGCTTCGCCATTCCGGTCAACACCGTGCGGACGGTCGTCGCGCAGTTGATCAAGAAGGGAAAGGTCGAGCACGCCTTCATCGGCATCACCGCGAAGCCCGTCTCCCCCGAGATCGCACGCTTGTTCAGGCTTCCCGCTCAGCATGGCCTCCTGGTGGCCAGCGTGCAGCCCGGCAGTGGTGCTGCCGCTGCCGGGCTTCGCGCGGGGACCCAGACCGCCGTCGTCTCCGGCGAGAGCTGGCCGATCGGCGGCGACCTCATCGTCTCCGCGGACGGAGTTCCGCTCAGCTCGATCGACCAGCTCCGGGACCTGATCGCAGCGAAGAGCCCCGGCCAGTCGATTTCCCTCGTTGTCTATCGGGGCACCAAGAAGGTGACTGTCAACGTCAAGCTCGGACGGCAACCATCCTCTCCCGGTTGACCGTCCTGAATGGCCCCTGACCCCTGGGGCCGCGCTCCCGCGCCAGCAGCCGTTGCCAGCGCGGCTTGCGGGAGCGCTTGCTGGAGGGCCCGATGCCTGCCCGGGCCCTCCAGCTTTTAATTCATTTTCCGCGCGCAGACCCTCGCCGCTTTCGCGGCTAGGCCTGCAAGCACCGCGTCACGCGCCGCGCTCGTAGCAAGGGACCACCCGCGTCGGCCGCGTTCGGGCGACGTTTAGCCTTCCTTCCTTGATCGAGCAGCACTTCGGGGAGAGCTCGCCGTTCTCGGTGGGGATCGAGGAGGAAGTGATGATTCTCGACGCCGAGACCCTCGCGCTCAATCCCGCGGTCGAGTTGCTGATCCGTGAGTCGCAGACGCGCGAGCTTCCCGGCCGGCTGAAGACCGAGCTTTTTGCCTCGATCGTCGAGCTGAACACAGACATCTGCGACTCCGTCGCCGAGGCCCATGCGGCGCTCGGCGAGCTTCGTCGCGCCGCCGCGGAGATCGCGGAGGAGAACGGTCTGCGGGTCGGCGCGGCCGGCACGCATCCGCTCAGCGATCCCGAGCAGGAGCAGATCGCCGACGATCCACGCTACAAGGAGTTCGTCGGCTTCGCGGGCGTCTCGGCGCGACGGCAGGGCGTCAGCGGGCTCCATGTGCACGTCGGGGTCGCGAGCGCCGAGGCGTGCTACGCGACGCTCGAGGCGGTGCTTCCGTGGCTGCCGCTCGTGCTTGCCCTCTCGGCGAACTCGCCCTATCTCAGCGGCCGCGAGACGGGGCTGGCCTCGAACCGCGCCGAGATCCTCGCGCAGCTCCCGCGGGCCGGGGCCCCGCCGCCGTTCGGCTCATATGGAGCCTGGGAATCGTTCGTCGAGCGGCTGATCGGGCTCGGGCTCGCCGACGACTACACGCGGTTCTGGTGGGACATTCGGCCCCATCCGCGCTTCGGGACGCTCGAGGTCCGGATGCCGGACCAGCCGACCGCCCTCGAGCTCACCGCGGCCCACGCTGCACTCGTTCAAGCCCTGTGCGCCGCCCTGGGGACGGACGCGGCACAGCCGGCCGACCGCGGCGACTACGCGCAGAATCGCTGGTCGGCGCTTCGCTTCGGCACTGCCGCCCAGCTGATCCACCCCGACGGCACGCGGCTCATCGGCGTGCCAGAGCTGACAGAGGAACTGCGCGGACTGGTCGGTCCATCCGTCGACGAGCTCGGCACCCGCGACCTCCTCGCCGCGATCGACCCGTCCCGTTCCGAGGCGGACGACCAGCTCGCCGTGGGGCGTTCGGAGGGCTTGGAGGCCGTCTGCGCCGACCTCGTCGAGCGGACGCGCCCCCAACGGGTACGCTCGCCCTGATGGCGGTTCGCTCCGAGACGCTGCAGGTCGCGGGGATCCGATGCGAGCGGTGCGTCCACCGGCTCGGCGCTGCGCTTCGAGGCCATGACGGCCTCGAGTACGCGAACGCAAATCTGATGGGAACGGTGATGCTCAGTTGGGACGAGGAGCGCACCGACCTCGATGCGCTCCTCGCGGCAATGGCGAAAGCCGGATTCCGGCCTCTTCAGCCTTCCGAGTAGCTGCAGGAGTTACATCCCGCCCGGCACGCGATCGCTGAAATAGCCAGTCGGGGTGTTGGCGAGGTCCCGCTCGGGCTCGATGCCATCCTCGCGCCTCTCGGCCCGCGCCTTGTCCGCGGGCTCGCGACCGGCGCGAAGCGCATCCTGATCGGCGCTTCGTCCCGGATCGTCGGGCAGCATCTCGCCGTACCCCTCCGTCTCCGGCGCCGGCGTTCCCGAGGCAAGCCCGAAGTGCTCGGCCACGGCCTGCGTGTCGAGCGAGCCGTTTTCGACCTTCGGCGAGCTCTCGACGATCTCCTTCGAGACGCTGAGGCGAACCGTCTTCTCCGCGTCGTCCGTGTGCACGAACGCCTCGGGCACGGCATGGCGGGTCTTCTTCAGGAGCCCGTGCTCGACGATCACATGACCGTCGCGAACCTCGACGACGTGACCGATCTTGCAGTCGTCGCTCGTGACGACCTCGAACCCTTCCATTGAATCGACCTTCCTTTCGGTTGCCTGCGCTATGCGCGTACCCGCATCGCGTACAGGCGTAAACGGGAATGAGCACGTGCGACGGCGCGTTGCAGCCTGAAAAGAAGCGTTGCTAGGGTGGCCGTCGTGGGTGAGACGGCACCTGAAACTGAGGCGAGACGGCTCGCCGAGGACGCCCGTGACCGGGTCCGATTCGAGGAGGAAGCACTCGAGCTCGCCGACCAGGTCTATCGCGTCGCCAGGCGGCTGGTCTCGTCCCGCGAAGAAGCCGAGGATTTGATGCAGGAGACATACGCAAGGGCCTTTCGAAGCTGGAGGTCGTTCCAACCCGGAACAAACCTGCGGGCGTGGCTCTTGCGCATCCTGACGAACCTCAACATCGATCGCGGCCGTCGCATCCAGCGGGCTCCCGATATGCAGCCGCTGGAGGAAGGCGACTACTTCCTCTACAACAAGCTCGAGGAGGCGACGCGCGAACCGAATGTCGATGAACAGCGAGTCATCGAGCGGCTCTCACAAGACGATGCCGTCGCCGCCCTGTCGGCCGTACCGCACGACTTCCGCGATGCGATCGTGCTCGTCGACATCGGGGACTTCAGCTACAACGACGCCGCTCAGATCCTGAACATCCCGGTCGGAACCGTCATGTCACGCCTGCATCGCGGGCGGCGGATCCTGAAACGCGAGCTCGCCGAGCGCGCCGTCGTCGACGGAGGTGAGGCAGCGTGAGCGGATTCGCCGAAGATCCGTGCGAGAGGTGCGAGGAGCTGCTGCAGCCGTTCCTCGACCGCGAGCTGAGCGACCAGGAGCGCGCGGAGGCGGAGGAGCACCTCGACCTGTGCGCCTATTGCCGGAAGCGCTATCGCTTCGAGGAGGCACTCAGGCGCTTCGTCAGGCAAGCGGTGACCGAAGGCATGCCGCCGGAGCTGAAGACGAAGCTCGCCGAGCTTCGCACGCCTCTCGTCTAGGAGGGTTTCAGCAGCCGATCTGAGGCGGCCCGGCGATCACGACCAACCGCCGCGGGTTCGTGCCGCCTGGTAGTGGGCGAGCGTCGACGCACAGCTGCTTCGCCAGCCGCGCGCCGTAGGTCTCGCCGCCCGGCTCGAAGTACACCGCCGTGCTCCGATAGTCGAACCGGTTCGCCTTGGCCACGCGGTTGATCTTGTAGCCGAGCGCGCCGACTTTGGACGCGAGTGCCCGCGTGTAATAAATGTCGCCGCCGCCGTTGAGAACGTCGACTTCGAGCTTCCAGGTCGGGAGCGGCGCTTTCGTCGGTCCCTTCTTCGCCCCGCCTGCGAAACCGCCGAGCAACGCAACGCCCAGGGCCGCGAGCAGGGCGAGGCCGGCGGCGGCGCTGATGATGCGGGTCCGCGGATAGCGCGGGGGTCGCGGCTCGACCGGGAGCCGGGCGAGCGAGCGAGCCTCGTCCTGGTCGATGCCGAGGGCCGATGCGTAGAGGACGACGGCGACGAGCGCATCATCGGCGCTCGGGAATCGGTACACCCGGCCTTCCTCGAGCCACTGCAGCTGTTCGGGGCTTAGGCCGGCCCGGTGCGCGGCTTCGTCCACCGTCAGCTTTCGCTGAAGCCGCGCAGTTGCGAGCGGCGAGGGCTCCTGTTGGTCGAGCTGAGGGGCGACCGCCATCGGACCCGCTTCTCATTCTGCGTTCGGGTCGGTCACCCTCCCCCGGAGGTCGCCGGGCACGTCGATGTCGCCCGGACCGCCGAGGTCGTCGCATGCGATCAGCACGGGCGTCAGCGCGCGGGCGCCTTCGTCCGGAATTCGGGCCCAGGCGACGCGGTCGAGCACGACGGGGTGGCCGCGATTGCCCTCGTAGCTCGCGGCCACGACGTCGCCGTCTCCGTCACGCCAGGCCGCGACGACGCGATCCACAGCCTCGGGGGCGAGCATCGGCCCGTCGGCGAGGACGACGACCGCGGCCTCGGCCTCCGGTGGCAATGCGGCAAGCCCGCAGCGCAGGGAGGCACCCGGCCCCCGGGCCCAGTCCGGGCAAGGGACGACGCGGGCATCGGTCTCGACCTCGTGAGCACCGGTGACGACGACGATCTCGTCGACTCTCTTCGCTTCGCGGACGCGCTCGAGCACCGGCGCGAGCAGAAACCGCTGCTTCGGCGACCCGAAGCGCGACGACGCCCCTGCCGCCAGCACGACCGCGGCAACCATGGCGCACATTGTCTCGTCCTCCGTCACGGACACGCGCGCATTTCCTCGTTACGCCCGCGGTGGAGAGGAGGCCGGGTACGCCTTGGGCGACGCGTCAACAGTTGAAGCGGCGCCCGATCAGGAAGCTGCTACGGCGCCGCCCTCGACCGCCTCGAGCGCGCGACGAACGAGGGCGCGGGCGATGTCGACCTTGTACGCGGTCCCCGGCAGCGCCGTCGCTCGGTCGAGATCGTCCGGTGACGAGAGAGCCCAAGGGGTCGGGGCGACGCCGGCTAGGCCGAGCCGCACGCCGTCCGGGAACCGCGCCGCTGCCACCCCGACGAGCGCGAACGACCACTCGCGGCGGTCCATCGCCTTCAGGTAGACGCTCGCCTCCGGCCGCGGCACGTCGAGCTCGAGAATGAGCTCGCCGGCTCGCAGCGCGGTGACCTCGCGGTCGTCGTCGGTCGGAAGGCGGTAGAGCTCGGCGATCGGCAGCTCGCGGTCGGTTGTCCGCACGGTCGCGCCGAGCGCAAGGAGCGCTGCCGCCGGGTCGGACGGATGGGCCGAGGCGCATCGCTCGTTGCCGAAGATCGCATGCTCGCGGTGCTGCCCCGCCTTCGCATGGCAGACATTCCCGCCGTGCAGGTAGCAGGGGAATTTGAGACGCCAGTACCAGCAGCGCGTCGCCTGCAGCAGGTTCCCGCCGAGCGTGCCCATCGCGCGGAGCTGCGGCGATGCGGCCAGAGCGCACGCCTCTCGTAGCGCCTGCGGGATCTGAGCGTCGACCTCGAGCTCCGC
>DASQWX010000196.1:0-5829 GCA_035640035.1 Gaiellaceae bacterium | reverse complement strand
GGCCGGCTTGGAGGCCGAGCGGCGCGCGCTCTACCTGGCCTTCGCGTCGGAAGACGCGCGCGAGGGCTTGGCCGCGTTCACGGAGAAACGCAAGCCAGAGTTTAAGGGGCGATGACCCATTCCTCGCTCGGCTGAGCTACTCGGGTACGAACAAATCGTCGAGCGTATGCACGGCTTCATCGGCCGGACCGTCAGCATCGATGTGCAGGTAATCATCGATGCCGCGACGACATTGCCGACCGCCCACCTCCTGGGTCGTCTGGACAAAGGCTATGCCGAAAACGACCGCGAAGGAGGCGACGAGGGCGTCGCATTTGACCTAGACGTCGCGGATCCGAAGGAGCGACAGACCTCGTTCTCGGTCTGGAGCGATTCGCTGCACGGCCGTGAGTTCGGTGACGGCGTGGCTTGGCGCGTCGAGCCGCTACTCGTCTCTGTACAGGCTGTCAGCGACGGTTAACTGGTCGTTTCGCGGAGCGGCGGGCTTTGCCCGTCGCGACCAGCTCGCTGACGAGCGTGCATCCCGACGAAGTCGTCATGGCTCGCGCGGAGCGCGAGCCGGACTTCGTTGGGTTACTAGCCCACGTAGATCGGCGTGTGCAGCGGCACCAGCGGGTAGAGCTGCTCCACGTCCGGGATCGACATGCGGATGCAGCCGTGCGATGCCGCGGTGCCCAGCGACGAGATTTCCTCGGTGCCGTGGATCCCGGCGCCGTTGTAGAAGCCGAGCCAGCGCGCCTTGATCGGATCGTCGGGCCCGGGCGGGATCACCTTCCCGGCGAGCGCGCCTGCCCACGCGCTGTTCGGGACGTGCCAGGACGGGTTCACCTGACGGTCGTTGATCTCGTACTGTCCCGCGGGCGTCTCCAGTCCCTGCCGGCCGACCGCGATCGTGTAGGTGTGGGCGAGCCGGAGGTTCTTCCAAAGCCGGAGCCTGAAATGGGCGCGGTCGATCGTGACGAAAGTCTGGTACTTGTAGGTCAGTCGCGCGAGGCTGACGTGAGGACGCAGCGTTCGGGTCGGGACGAGCGCGAAGTGAGGCGACGCTGGATCGCGCAGCTGGCGCAGGATCCGCGCGGCGAGGAAGCGCCTCTGAACGGCGATCCCCTCATGTGAGGGCGTCACGTTGAGGGCGTAACCCGTCGGATTGATCGTTGCGCTGACCGCCGGCTTGTCGATCTCCCTCGCGATCGCGTTGATGAATCCGTAGAGCTTGGAGCGCGAGTGCGCGATCCGAAGCGGGACCGACGCGCGGACCTCGCCTCCGCGAAGGTCGCGGACCGCACGGCCGAGGAACGTTCCCTGCCGGCTGCGCCGCAGTGCGTCGCGGATCATCCTGTCGACCCCGAGCCGTGCGTCGATATCGGTGGCTCGAAGCCTCCAGGTCTGCTCGTGCCATCTGAGGAAAACACCCTGCCTGAGCTTCGGCCCCAGGCTTCGTTCGAGCACGTCACGGGCGCGCGCCTTGCTGAGCCCACCGACGTCGACGCCGCCGGCTGTGATTCCCCGCGCGATCACGTCCGATCGCGACGAGTCGTACGCGTAGAGGCCGCCCGCGCCCGCAGCGAGCACGAGCAGGATGGCCGCGAGGCCGATCGTGAACACGCGCCGTCTCATCCGTCTACCCGGTCTTCTTACCCCAACTAGCAAGAACTGTTACGCGGGACGCTAGCGGCTGCGTCCGCTGGACGCCCCGGGGTTGTCAACCGACGAGCTCGACCGGCACCAGGTCGAGCTCTCGTTCAGACCCCTCGCGGAGCACCCGCGCATGGACCTGCGACCCGATCAGATCGCCGACCATAAGGCGCTGGATGTCGTCGACCGTCTCGACGGGGACGCCGTTGAGCTCGATGATCAGATCCTCCGGTCGCAGTCCGGCCCGGGCCGCGGGGCTGCCCTCGAGGACCTCGACGACCTCGACGCCGCTCGAGCGGCCGAGTTGCGCGGCGAGCCGTGGTGGCAGCGGCCGCGTCCCGCCCCCGATCCCGAGGTAGGCGCGCCGAAAACGTCCTTCCGTCATCAGCGCGCCGATGATCGTCCGGGTCGCCTGATTGATCGGGACGGCGAGGCCGAGCCCGACGCCCGCGACCGCGGTGTTGATGCCGATCACGCGCCCGCGGCCGTCGGCGAGCGCGCCCCCGGAGTTCCCTGGATTGAGCGCGGCGTCGGTCTGGATCACGTTGTCGACGACGCGGCCGCCCCGCGTCGGGAGCGACCGCCCGACCGCCGAGACGACACCGGCGGTGACCGAGCCGGCGAACCCGTTGGGATTGCCGATCGCGACCACGAGCTGGCCGACCCGCAGGCCTTCGGCGTCTCCGAGCTCGGCGGCCTGCAGATCCTGAGCATCGACCCGGAGGAGCGCCAGGTCCGAGAGCGGGTCGGAGCCGACCACCTCGAACCCGAGCTCGCGGCCGTCGACGAAGGAGGCCCGCCCGCCGTCGGTTCGCTCGATCACATGCGCCGAGGTGAGCATGAATCCGTCGGGTGTGATCACGACGGCGCTGCCCCCGCCGTCGAGCCTCCGACCCCCTCGGACGCGTCGCCTGACGCGCAGGTTCGCAACGGACGGCGTCAGCCGCTCCGCAACTGCGATCACCGACTGCGAGTAGGCGTCCAGTGCGTCGGTGTCGTCGGCGGGTTCGAGATCGGCGCTGATGAACCTCAGCTCGGCCATCGGGTCAAGCTAGCAGCGTCATTCGGGCTCGCAGAGCGTGAAGTAGGCTCGCGACCATGGCCGAGGTCGAAACGTCGCGCGACGGTGCGGTCCTCACCATCACCCTCAACCGTCCGGACGTGCTCAACGCGCTCAACGCGGCGACGCACGAGGCGCTGGCCGCGGCGCTCAAGGAGGCGCGCGCCGAGGATGTGCGCGCGGTCGTGCTCACCGGAGCGGGCCGCGGCTTCTGTGTGGGCCAGGACCTGACGGAGTTTCGCGAACAGGCGGGCGACATCGGCGGCAGGCTGCGAGGCAGCTACCACCCCAACATCAAGGGGATCCGAGCGCTCGAGAAGCCCGTGATCGCCGCCGTCAACGGCGCGGCCGCGGGTGCCGGGCTCTCGCTTGCCTGCGCTTGCGATCTGCGGATCGCGTCGGACGAGGCGACCTTCGTCCCGGCTTTCGTCAACGTCGGCCTCGTCCCGGACTCCGGTAGCACCTTCTTCGTCACCCGGCTCGTCGGCCAGGCGCGGGCATTCGAATGGCTGTGTTCCGGCCGGCGCCTGGCTGCGGCGGAGGCGCACGACTGGGGCATCGTCTCCGAGGTGGTCGAGGCCGGCTCGGTCGCGGCCCGGGCGGCCGAGGTCGCGGGGGAGCTCGCGAGCCTTCCGACCCGTGCGATCGGCATGACGAAGCGTCTCCTCGACCGCGCCCCCACGGCGACGCTCGAGGATCAGCTCGAGTGGGAGGCGCAGCTCCAGGCGGTCGCGACGCGTACGGAAGACTTCCGTGAAGGCGTCGCCGCTTTCCTCGAGAAGCGGCCGCCGAGCTTTCAGGGACGCTGAGGGTGTTCTAGGATCGACGGATGGAGCACGCCGGAACCGCGACCGTGCAGGCACGGCATCCGATCAGGCTCGTCGTCACCGACGACCTGCGGCGGAACCGGCTGACCGTCTTCTTCCGGCTGATCTTGGCGATTCCGCACCTGGTCTGGTTCGCGCTCTGGGGGATCGTCGCGCTCCTGGCCGTGATCGCGAATTGGTTCGCGACGCTGGTCAAAGGAGAATCGCCGAAAGGACTGCACGAGTTTCTGGCCACGTACCTGCGCTACCAGACGCACGTCTATGCCTACGTCCTCTTGATCGCCGACCCCTTCCCGGGTTTCGGCGGCAAGCCCGGATACCCGATCGACATCGAGGTCGACCCGCCGCAGCCGCAGAATCGCTGGACAGTGGGCTTCCGCCTGATCCTGGCGATCCCCGCGTACGTCATCTCGGCGATCATGGGCTACCTGAACCGGGCGCTTGCGTTCTTCAGCTGGTTCGTCGCGCTCGCGCTCGGTCGCGTGCCCGAAGGGCTCCGCAACTTCGCCGCTTTCGCGCTTCGGTACGAGCAGCAGACGACGGCCTACGCGTACCTGCTCACGCAGCGCTACCCGAGCTTCAACGTCTCCGTCACGGAATAGGTCGGTCCCCCGAAAGGGTGATCCGGCCTGCGGTGCGCAATTTTTCGGCGCCTGCGCCACCTCTTAGGCCACAGGCGAACCGAAAGGAATCCCATGTCAGCCCTCGCTCACGATCCCCAGCCGCTCGAGGTTCTGATCGCCGACGATCACGACCTCTTCGCCCTCGGACTCGAGGAGACGCTTGCCCATTGCCCGGACATGACCGTCGTCGGCCGGGCGACCGACGGCGCCGAAGCAGTCGCGCTCGCCTCGACGCTTCGACCCGACGTCGTCCTGATGGACGTGAGCATGCCGCGCGTCGACGGCATCCGCGCGACGCGCGAGATCACCGACACGCTCGAACGCACCCGGGTCGTCGTCCTGAGCGCGCTGAAGGACCTCGAGACCGTCTGTCGCGCCCGCGCCGCCGGCGCGGCCGCGTACCTCTCGAAGGGCTGCCCGGTCGAAGAGGTGATCTCGGTCGTTCGAGAGGTCGCCGACCGGCCGTCAGAGAGTCTTGAACTGCTCGAACGGCTGCCGGCAGCTGCGGCAGTAGCGCACTGACCGGCAGGGCGTCGGCCCGAAGATGTTCTCCAGGGCGGTGTCCTGTGAGCCGCAGTACGGACAGCGGAAGGCGTTCGACTCAAGCTGGAGCAGTTTCGGCCCGCCAGCCTCGCGGGGCGCGGGCGGCGCGAACCCGCTCGCGCGGAGCTTCTCGCGCCCCTGCGAGGTAATCCGGTCGGTCGACCATGAATCGCCGGAGATCACGCAGACGTCCGGCTCTGCGCCGAGCGCGCTGATCCGCTCGGACATCGCGTCGCGCATCACCTCGAGCGCGGGGCAGCCGAGGAACGTCGGCGTGAACTCGACGCGAACGTTCTCACCGCTCACGTCCACCGAGCGGATCACACCGAGGTCCACGAGCGAGATCACCGGAATCTCCGGGTCGGGAATCTCGGCCAGCGCATCCCAGACCTGCTGTTCCGTTACCACGTCGCCCCCGCCACCGACCGCCGCACCATCGTCATCTCTTCCCAGAGCTCGGCGAACTCGGGGATATGCTCGTCGCGTAGGTCGACAAGAGGCTCGAGCTCGTCGAGCGCGTCGGCGAATCGGGGTTCGCCTTCGAGGCGCTCGAACCACATCTCCGCGTGCATCCGGTGGTAGGCCTCCTCACGGTCGATCTTGGCCGCGAGGCCGGCGATGTCGGTGTCGTCCGACTGCTTGAGCGCGTCGACACGGGCCTGATCGGCGCGCTCGTAGATGCAGTGGCGCGCGATCGTCCGAGCCCAGTCGGGGACGAGTCGCAGCTGGACGAGCTCGGAACAGCGGTACTCGTCCGGCTGCCGGTCGAAGGCGAGCTCGTCGGCCGTCGTCCCGAGCTCGCGGGCGACGAGCTCGTAGAGCGCCCGCGCGTGCCCGATCTCGTTCTGCGCGATCGACGAGAACGCGACGTCCTCCTCCAGCATCGGCGCGATCCCCGTCCACTCGGAGTTGCGCCAGCCGACGATCAGCTCGTCGTCGGCGATCTCAAGCAGCCGCTGTACCTGCTCGTTCACGGGCCTTTGCCAGCTTCTCTTTCAGTGGGTAGCCGTCGACGCGGTGGTAGTTCTTCTGCAGCTCGTCGGCGAAGTCCTCGATCTCGAGCATCGCGTCGCGCGGAGCGACCCAGAGCGCGGTTGACTCGCCGCGCCGCCCGTACTGCTCGCGCGCGTACGCCTCCGCG
>DASQWX010000195.1:0-16283 GCA_035640035.1 Gaiellaceae bacterium | reverse complement strand
GCCCTTCAGTACCGTCGAGTTGTTCCAGTCGGGATCTTCGAGGGTCGCGGATACGACGTACTTGGGCATGTTGTTCAGCCTGTCCGCCAACTCGCCACTCCGGGATGGCCACCGCGCGGCGAACCACTCGTAGCTCCGCCGACCCAGCAGCAGGGCGTCGGCGCCCAGCGCCTCGTCGAGCGCGAGCTTGTTGGCCCCTGGGCGGTCCTTGATCAGGCCAACCCAGCCGCCGAGCCTGAAGCCCTCGTCGCCGGCCGGGTCCTCGATGACTCCGTCGAGTGAGACGTTCTCGCTGACGACGATCCTTCCCATTCCGTTCCCCTTTCGGCCACTCCGAAGGCGTCGGCGGGGCGTGAGCTGCGGTTGACGCATCATCTCTTCGTCACCGCGTCGGCGCTCGGGTGCCCTTCTCGAACGCCGGCTCAGTCGGAGGTGCTAAGCCGACTCGCCACCGTCGAGTTGCCCTCTCCTCCATGCGACGATCCACAGGACGAGGAACGCAAACGTTGGCAAGAGAAGGATCGCGATGATGATCGATTCGATGACTCGTCCCGCGGTCGCTGAGATCGCCAACGCCGCGGTGAGTAACGCGGCACTGGCGAGTCGCCACCACGGGATCAGCACTCTTCGGCGCGTCATCCTGTCACAAGAGGTGAGCACGCGCCGGCGCCCGAAGCGCGTCCCTCCCGAACAAGCGCGCTGCGACGGGAGCCCGAGTTCTACTCGCTCGGACAGATCTTGTTTGCACCGGGAATCTGGTGCCAACCGCCGCATCCGTCTCCCTGCCGCCCGCGATAAGTCGCCCACTCATCAAGCGCCGCAGTCCCGGGAGCGACCAGGCCGATGAAAACACCGTCGTAGCGTGCCTCGCCAAAGTGCAATGCCCGCTTGTATGCCTGGAAGCCACCGGCGGCAAGGAAGCGGGCGGCCCTCGGCGTCGAGATCCAGATCATCGGCGCCTTTCCCAGCGGCTGGTACCGAGCCAGGGTCGTCTTGACGCGGTACCGGCGTGACAGTGCCCGCAGCCTTTCGGCGAGCACCAGCCAATTGTCGGCATGGCGTCCCAGATTGCGCGACGGCGCGCCCGTCGTCCAGCGTTTTATCCCCCATCTCGGCAGGGCGATCCCGTAGAGGGCATTCGGATCCAGCGGGGCGCCCCGCGGGATCCGGGTGTAGGCGACGACCCGACGCAGCCCCAGGCGAACGAAACCATCCCGGATCGCCCCCGCTGCGATGTTGGCCTCCCACCTACCGCGCTCGTCGACGAGGAAGCTCGCGAGCGTTTGCGCCGAGGCGCGAGGAACCGTGATCGCAAGCCAGACTGTGTCGCTCGGTGAGTCGAGCGGATGCTCGACGATGTGAACAGAATCGATCACGGTGCCCGGCATCCGGCAGACGATTCGCTTCGTCGCCGCTTGCTCGGCCGCAGTTCCTCCGATGATGCTGACGGGGCATTTGCCTGCCGACGCTCCTCCGTTGGCTGCTGCCAGGGCGATGAGCGTCCCGGCGAAGAGAACGAGCCAGACCGGCTTCCTCACGATCGAAGCGTAAGCGCGTCCGTCGGCCGAGACAATGTTGCTTGACGGTGCTGGGGCGCATGCCGTCGGGCGCCATTCCCGAACACCGGCCGGCGGGAGCGTTTTCGTCGAATCAGCAGCGCGCCGCGAGAGGTTGGCGGCCGTTTGCCCCGACCGCCCAAACGCCTTGCCGTGAGCGTGCCGACACCGCGGAAAGCGAAAAGCCTGGCGGACTTGGAACGACCGACCAACGCTTGCCTTCAAAGCGCTCGATCAGCGTGTGCTGATGGGGTTGTACTCCGCGGTCGCCCACCGCCCAGGCTCGGCCGGCGGCGGCGGCCACGCCCGAGAGTAAGGAGCGTTGGCGGAGCGCAGGGGTCGCGCTGCGAGACCATCGGCGCCCGTCCCAGTGCAACGTCAGGGCGTGGTCTCCCTTGCCACCGTAGCCGCCCGCCAGGTCATTGCCCCACGACCCGACCGCCCACACATCATCGCGGCGGCTGCCCGAGACCGAGAACAGGATGTCGTTGGTCACGCCGCTGGAGGTCACGTTGGGGCTGGGCACGATCGTCCAGCGCTGCCCGTTCCAGTGTTCGATCAACGTGCGGGAAGCTGTGGCCGGAACACCAATGACCGTGTAGCCGGCCGCCCAGACGTCGGTCGGGGAGGTGGCGGTTACCGCTTGCAGGATCGCATAGCGTCGTTGGCCGTGCGCGACGGGCGGGCTCGAGCTCGGAACAACCATCCACGTCGTGCCGTTCCAGTGCTCGATCAACGTCCCGAAGTTCAGGCCTCGCTTGCGCGCGCCGACGGCCCATACATCGTGTGGCGTGCGCGCGGCGACGGCGTGCAGGATGCCGTCGGGTCGGGGTGCCGGCAACACTCGCCAGCGCACGCCGTCCCAATGCTCGATCAGCTGTCCGAGGTTTCTCCGCATTCCGACCGCCCACACGTCCCCCGCTCCGGAAGCAGAAACGGACTCGAGGGTCGCGCCGGGAGGGATCGGAGCGTGCGCGAGGCGCCAGCGCCGGCCGTTCCAGTGCTCGATGAAGGCGCCGTGCCGACCGCCCTCGGAACCCGTGAAGTAGTCGCCCACGGCCCACGCCTCCCGCGGCGAGACAACGGCAATGGAGTTGAACCGGTCGTACAGGACGGGGTGGGGATCAGTGCTTCGGACGGTCCGCCAGACGCATGACCGCGCCGACTTGGCGGCGGTGTGGCCGCGTTTGGCCTCAGTGGTTGCGGCGGCTGTAAGGAACGCAGCGACACAAAAACCGATCGCAAAGACGGCCGCGGCCCACCGGGACCTCCGCGCATACCTCGACTTGGACAGCACCACCACGAACTACGTACGGCGCCGACGATGCCGTCCTACGACGCCGTGCCCCGCGCTTCAAGCATCGTGATAGTTGAGGCCTGTGAGTGCGTTATCTTCGGCCGCACGGCCACGACCTCCAAGCTCTTGCCGCATTTGCGAGCGCTCTCCCGTGTGACAGCGAAAGCACGTCGGTGACGACGCGGCGAGTCATCGTCGCCGCGGCGATCGCTGCGGCTGTCGTGGTCATCGTCGTGGAGATCTTCGTTCGAGCCGGCGCTGAACCCAAGACGTTGCCGATGACGACGCGCGCACGGGCGCCGACGAACTCGCTTGTTTTAATCGACAGCAATAATCGTGTCGCCGCTGCGGTCCCGCTCTCCGGCGTACCCACGCGCGTGGCGTACGGCGCGGGCGCCTTCTGGGTGGCTGTCCCGAGCAAGGGCTTCGTCGCCCGCGTTGACGCGCGTACCTATGCCGTCAGGCGCCTCCACGTCGGAGAGGACCCGTACGACGTCGCGTTCGGCGCAGGCGCAGTATGGGTTCCTGATCACGACCTCGGGCTCGTGTTTCGCCTTGATCCAAGCACGGGGACGACTCGTAGAACCGACAGCTTCCACGAGCCGACAGTTGCTACAGGATACGGTCTCGGAGCCGCTTGGGCGATTGTCGCTCCAGGCGATCTGAAGCGGATCGACCCACGGACGCTGGCAGTGACAAGAACGACGAGCGGCGTCTCGTACGCCAGCGAGGGACTCGAGCCAAAAATTCTGTTCGGCGACGATCAGCTCATCGTCGAGACCCCAACGACCTCACTACTTACACGTGTCGATCGAACAGGCAAGGTCGAAAAGAGCCAGCATGTCCCCGACCTCACGAGCGCAACCGCCGTCGGCGACGCAATCTGGATCACCGACTCAACGTCCGTCGTACGTCTCGACGGGTCAAGCAAGACGCGCGTCGGTACACGTCCAGCGGATGTCGCAGCGACGAGAGATTCACTATGGGTCGCCGTCTACGACGACGCGGTTGTAAAGCGGGTCGGGACTGACGGCAAGCTGAGGGGCTCGGTTCAGCTGGCCCGGACCCCGGTCGCAGTCGCGGCCGGCGACGGAATGGTGGGGGTCGCTGTAACGGGCTCCCCAGTAACGCGATAGCCACCCCACTGGATGTTGGGCGTCTTCGAGGGCTCTGCGTAGGTCGTCGATCACGTGGATGCGCTTGCCTGTCGCGGCCGTCCGCGGTGGTCGCAAAGCCGGGACGGTGCCGCCCCGGGTGCTCGGCTCTCATCCTCCATCCGCCGGAGCGTCATCGTCATGGCGGTCGGCTTGATGCTGCCACTCGCGCCTTTGTAGGGGTGGTCGAGGAACCAGACGACGAGCATGCCCACCACCACCATCGTGGTCACCGCGCCCATCATGAGCCCTTGCACGAAGAACGGCTCTCTCGGGTCGGCGTAGAAGCACATGTACGCGATGATCAGCGCGCCACCGAGGAGGAGCGCGAGCCAGACGAGTGGGGGAACGAGCGACTCGGCTTCGGAAAGTCGCCCACGCCGCCCCTCACGCCGCTCTGCCGCCTCATCGAACCAGTGGTCGTACGCGACCCGCTGCTTTTCGCCGCGGAGCTGAAGTCCGCCAATCGTCCGCTCGATCCGGAGCAGCCAGTCCTCGACGACGGGGCTCCCGCGGCCGTGACGCATCGTCTTCCACTCGTCGCGGATGACGGCCCGGGCATAGCAGATCAACTCGCCGTGGAGCTGTCGACCAGTGCCCGGCGAGAAGAGCTTCGCCGTACTGAAGAGCTCAGTGACAGCCACGGCTTCCGTCGACGCTTTGTCGCGTGCGCGGTCGTAGCTCGAGAAGGAAAGAAAGATGACAAACGCAAGCAGGACGGCGAAGCCGGTCCCGGTCACGCCGAAGACGCCGGCCGCGCGGTCAGGATCGGTGAAGAAACCCCCGGCGGGAGCGACGAAGTGCCGGACAAGAAGCATGAGCGTGACCGTTCCGGCGACACCGACAGCGACGATCGTGAGGGCGACAAGTGGGTTCATGCTCGGAGGATTTTCGTCGCTCGACTGGACGCGACGCGCGCAGGCCGCAGGGTTGGCCGCCGTTGACGGCCCGGGCAGAGGGTCATAGGGTCTAGCCCTGGTCCTGCGCGTGACGACGTCGTCAGTTCCAGCGGGCGCTCGTCGCACAACGACGGCTTTTTTCGGCCGCTCTCATCGTCTCGCCGGCGCTCGCTGGCGCACAGGTCGAGAGCAGAGGATCGCCGCGATCTGCGGCAGCGGCGGCCAGGGCGAAGCCAACCTCGTACGCGCTGTGTAAGGACGTGGCCGACTCGCCGGTGCCGGCTTGGGTGCAGAGGCGGCTTGCGGCGTCGGTTCGTACCTTCTCGGTAACCGCCCGAAATCCGAGCCTTCTGCGCGCGCAGCTCGCGTTTGCTGCCACGTGGACGGCGGAGGCGGCCTTCACTGTGGCGATCGGCGTGGTGGCTTTTCGCGACGGTGGTGCGGAGGCCGTCGGCCTCGTGGCCTTCGTTCGCACCGCTCCGTCCGCCCTGCTCGCACCCGTCGGCACGGCGTTCGCGGACCGTTTTTCGCGTGACCGTGTGCTCGTGTGGTCGTGTCTCGTCCGCGCCGGCTCGACCGGGGCATCTGCGATCGTCCTCGGCGCCGGCGGGCCGAAGCTGGCCGTCTACGGCCTCGCAGTTGTCTCGACCGCGGCCTTCAGGCTCTTTCGCCCTGCACACTCGGCCCTGCTGCCAGGGCTCTGCAACACGCCGCTCGAGCTGAGCAGCGCCAATGTCGTGCGGGGCCTTCTCGACTCTCTGAGCACGCTGCTCGGCCCGCTCGCAGCGGCGCTTCTGCTCGCGCTCAGCGGGCCGGTGGCAGTGTTCGTCACCGCCGCCGCCTCTGCCCTCACATCCGCTCTGTTGCTCCTGAGGCTGTCCTACGAAAGGCCGCCACGCGGTTCCCCACAGCCGCTCCGGCGAATCATCCACGAGACGGTGGAAGGCTTCCGGGCGCTGGCGCGATATCGCGACGCCGGCCTCTTGATTGGACTGGCGATGGTGCAGGCGCTCACGCAGGGGTTCCTCTACGTGTTCGTCGTCGTTCTCGCGCTCGAGCAATTGGGGATGGGAGCACCCGGAGTGGGCCTGCTGACTGCAGCTCTTGGGGCGGGCGCCGTTGCCGGCTCGTTGGCGGCGTCGATGTTCGTGACCGGCCGGCACCTCGCGATTCTCGAGGGTCTCGGCGTCATTCTCTGGGGCGTGCCGCTCACCCTGAGCGGAGCGCTGCCACACGAACCGGTGGTTCTCGGCTTGATGTGCGTGATCGGGATCGGCAACGCGTTCGTCGACATCGGCCTGCACACGCTGCCCGCCCGGCTCGTGCCTGAGGCGCTGCTCGCCCGCGTCTTCGGGGCGAAAGCGAGCCTGACGGCGTTCTCCATCGCCATCGGCTCGTTCATCACTCCCCTTGTCATCGACGCGCTCGGAGTTCGTGGTGCGCTGATCGCGCTCGGCCTCGTCGCGCCGACGGTGGCGGCGCTGGCCTGGCAGCGCCTGCTCAGGATCGACGCGGCGATCGCGCACCGAGACAGGGAGATCGAGGTTCTGAACAGCATCAGCATGTTCCGGCCGCTGCCGATGCCCGCGATCGACGAACTCGCGCTGCACCTCGACCGAATCGATTTTCCGGCGGGCGAGGACGTCGTCGCCCAGGGGGAACCCGGCGATCGCTTCTACGTGATCGAGGCCGGCGAGGCCGAGGTGATCGGCGATGGTCGCCTGATCCGCACGTTGCGATCAGGGGAGGCCTTCGGCGAGATCGCGCTCCTCCATGACATCCTGCGAACGACCACCGTGCGCGCACGTACCCCGCTCCGGCTCTACACGCTCGACCGCCATCACTTTGTCTCTGCAGTCAGCGGCTACGAGTCGAGCGAGCGCGAGGCGGACGCCCTGGCGCTGGATCGGCTAGAGGCATTCAACCCAGCGCACTGAAAAGGCCCGCGATGCGGTCTAGCTTTGCCGACGGAACAAGGGCTTGAACGAAAGCGGCCGTTCAGCCGCTCGAGACACTGCGGGGCGGACTGCCGAGGCCGCTGACGGAGGGGTCGTCGCGGCAGTCGTGGCAGAAGAGAGCGCCGAGCGGAACAAGCGCTGGAGCAAGCGCCGCTCCACACTCGATGCAGCGTCCGGGAACCGCGCCGGCCGGCGGCCGGCGGCCTCTGCGACCCGCGATCAGCTTCCGTGTCCGTCGAAGAAGCCGCACTCCCCCTCCTTCCCCAGCCCGACTATGACGCTTTGCAGGAGATTCGTCCATGGGCCGATCGGCCCAGTGGGGAACCGGGAGGCCGTCGCGATCCGCGAGGCGAAGTCGCTCTTCCTCAGGGATGCCGGACGATCCGTGCCGAGGCGTTCGGATTCATCGCCTGCCAGGCGAGGAGGTAGAGCGAGAGCTCGCGCTCCGCCTCCGGCCCGATCGCGCGTGGAAGCGTCGCGACCACCGTTCTCTCGCCGACTTGCTCCGCCTCGCATTCGGCGTGGCGCAGAAAGGCGACAAGGTCGCCAACCAGGCTCGGGTCGCTGACTTCGATCTCCATCTGGCCGCAGGGCGCCCATGCGCCTTACTTCTACAGTCTCGGCTGTACCACGCCGGTGGCATATCCCTCGAACGTCGCGCCGACGTACGCGCGTCGGGATCGGCGTGACCCTCCCCTGCTACGAACCGGCCGCGCCCGGGTTCGCAGCCGCCTATGCCACCTGTCGGTCGATCATGATGTATCTGGCTAACGGCTCCGGCCGAGGTCTGAGGTGCGCTACGGAGGGCAGCGGTGGCTGTCGTCGCCGCGGAGCTGGCGGATCGTCGGTGGGTCGAGCCGGAGCAACTCCGGCACGCTCACGGGCCACAGCCCACGGCGCTCCAGCCAGGGCAGCAGACGGCGCACCGCCGCGAGCGTCCACGGGTGGATGTCGTGCAGAAGCACGATCGACCCCGGTTGGACCTTCCCTTCAACCGTCCGCAGGACGGACCTCACGGTGGCCCCAGGGAGGCCATCGCCACTGTCGACGCTCCAACGGACGTCGAGCATCCCGAGTCGGCTGACGAGGCGGTCAAGGCGCCGCGTCGTCAAGCCGTATGGCGGACGGAAGAGAAGGACGTTGCGCCGAGAAGCGGCCTCGCTCGCGCGTCTGCCGGCGGTGATCTCCCAAGCGGCATCGTCGTAGCGGAGCTGCGGAAGTCGCGCGTGCGACCAAGTGTGGTCGCCGACAGCTCCGAGCCGCGCCTCGCGCAGCGCGGCGTCGGGCCAGTCGATAAGCCGGTCGCCGACGAGGAAGAAGGTCGCAGAGGCGCGCGAGCGGCGGAGCAGCCGGAGCAGCGGCAGCGTGTAGGGGCTTGGGCCGTCGTCGAAGGTCAGCGCCACCTGGGGCAGTCGTCCCGCGCCGCAGAAGACTGGCAGGCGGAGCGCTGCCAGCCGCTCGACTGCGCGCTCCTGGGCGAAGGCGAGCGCGGCCCGGCTTGACGACCGGTCCCCGCCCGGCAGGGCACTTGGTTCGGCTCGGACACTGCCGGCGCCTGCGAGTGACGTGGCGAGCAAGGCCGACGCGAGCAGCCGCCAGGTCTTGCGGGTGCGGGATCGCGGGGGGCGCACGAGCGAAGCGTAGAACGCGGCGCAGCGACCGGCACTTGGTCGCGAACCGGGATAATCGCCCCGATGCTGGTGCGAATCGGGGTCCTCGCACTCGCCGGCGTGCTCGGCGTGCTCGGGTCGATGTTCCTCACGCGGAAGTCGCTCGCGGCCATTGGGCTCTCGGACACATCGATGACCACGACGATGGCCGCTTCGACCGGCGGCACGACCAGCGGCACGTCGACCGCCGCCTCCACGTCGACGCTCCAGACGCCGCCGTCCTCGCCCGTAGGCGTACCGGCCACGACCGCGCTCGGGCGGGCCTGCGTCACCGTCGGCGGCGTCATCGTCCTCGTCCCGGGCCGCCGACCGCTCGTCCTGAACCCGGTCGCGGACCCCGCTTCCAGGCGAGCGAGCACCGGTGCCTTTGTTTACCCGAGCAGCGGCGCGGTGGTGAGGACGGACGGGGTCGCGGTGCGTGCCGGCAATTGCCGCGGCGCCTCACGCGCGAGCGGTCGGTCGATCGTCGACTCGCCCTCGCTCTTCGGCGGCATGGTCACTGCGGCTGCGGCATCGCTGGCGGTCGAAGCCGGCCACGCGCGCGCGGTGGTTCACCGGCTTCGCATCGGGGGTAAGCCGGTCGTCCCCGCCGTTGGAGCGCGCATGCGCGTCGCCGCTTGGGGCTATGCCACCAAGGGGGAGCGGCGAGAGCTCAGTCCGAGAAGCCAACTGCAGACCGCGCTGGCCGTGCACCTGCTCGCGGCACACGCAGGCCTGCCGACGGGAGCGATCGTCGCGGTCGGCTTCTCCGTGATTCCGAAACCCGCCCCCGCGACGCCCCGCCGGTCAACCCATGCCCTCGAGCACCCGCGCACGGGACACCACCGTCGCCCGCAGAACCGAGCGAGCCTTGCTCGCCGGCACAAACACGCAAAGCATCGCCGCGTCCTTGGCCGTCGCGAACGGTGGCGCCGACTGCTGGCGCGGCTGCACCGTTCACATCGGCCGCTGACGCTGACCCCGCCGCTCGGCCTACCGCACTACGTCTTCCCCGTCGCCGGGCCGGCATCCTTCGGCGACAGCTACGGCGCGGCCCGAAGCGACGTCTCCTGGCACCACGGCGACGATATCTTCGCGCCGCTCGGAACGCCGGTCGTCGCCGTGGCGGACGGAACCCTGAACCGGGTCGGCTGGGAACGGCTCGGCGGCTGGCGTCTCTGGGTCCGCGATCGGCTCGCGAACGAGTTCTATTACGCGCACCTCTCCGGGTACACGCGGACGGCGCTCCGCGGAAAGCGTGTGAGAGCGGGTCAGGTCCTCGGTTTCGTCGGGGACACCGGCGATGCCTTCGGGACGCCGTTCCACCTCCACTTCGAGATTCACCCGCGCTCGCTGCTTGCGCTCCGCTACGACGGAGCAGTCGATCCGACCACGTATCTCGAGCATTGGCAGCGTCTCGGACATGCTCGGGCATCGCGCCCGCTTCACCCCGCTCTCCCCTTCGGTCCCGTCCGCTCGCAGGCGATTTATGTCTACCGCGAACTGCTCGCGGCGCGCGGTCTGATCCGGCGGCGGCCGTCGTCGCCGGCGATCCGGCCACAATCCCGCCCCGGCGGCGACTTCGGCTCGGCGCGCGTCGTGCACCGACACCGCGCAGAAAATGGACAGCTAGCGACGCAGAATGCGGCCGAGGCGCCAGCGTCGGCGTTCACGCTCGAAGGGATTGCCGTCGTTTTCCTGATCACGCCAGCGGCGCTCGCCGCGACGCTCTTTCGCCGCGGCGACCGCTAGCTGTAGTTCCTAAGAAGGTTGTTCATCCGGGCCCAGGAGGCTGGAGCTGCCAGCAACCAGCTCCAAACGAGGCCCGAGATGAAGCTCCACCGTAACGCCAGGACCTGCTCGCGCAGCCGGAGGCTGCTCGTTGCGCGTAACCGGCGCGTTGTGCGGGAATACTTCCGGTCGATGGGGGCCGAGGCCGCAAGCGCCACGCAGAAGACGATCGTCGTCGGCTATGACGGAACGGCGCCCGCCGAGCACGCCCTCCGGCGTGCAGCTGAGTACGCACGCGCCTTCGCCGCGAAGGTGGTGGTCGTCAGTGTCGTCGCGCCACAGCCGCTCGCCGAGGCCGGCGCTCCCGGCGCGTTCGGTCTGTGGCCCTACTACGCCTATCCGACCAGCGACCCCGGTCAAGTTGTCGAGCGGGACGAGCAGCTGTGGGAACAACACCGCGAGCGGGTGCAGGCTCTCTTCGCCGACGCCGACCTGCAAGTCGACTTCGCTGGCGTAGCCGGCGAGCCGGCGCAGGAGCTTGTCGACGCCGCCGAACAGCATCAGGCCGAGTTGATCATCGTCGGCACCCGCGAACCCGGCTTTCTCGAGCGGCTGCTCGGCGGGAGCGTCAGCCAAGACGTCGCGCGTCGAGCGCGCTGCGACGTCCTCGTCGTCCATCCCGGCGGCGACTCCTAGGAGCGCTTCACCGGTTCGTCACACATTGGCGCCAGGCGTCTGCGGTCGCAGAGCGATCGTGGACGCTCGTCAAGGCATGGGCGCCATCTCGCGAGCTCCGAGGAGTCACGAACCCTTGTACCTGCCGACTGGTGCGGGCAGACTGCAGGGACAATCGGTGGACGTGGCGGCCGGCGAGACAGAGGCTCTGGGCGCGGGGCGGCTCGAGGGGGCCTTCGCTATCGCCCAGCGTCTGGCCGGCGGCGTCGAGTCGGTTCTGCGCGGAAAGCGCGACGAGCTCAAGATCGTCCTCGCGGCAGTGGTCTGCCAGGGTCACGTCCTGTTCGAGGACGTCCCCGGCACCGGCAAGACGGTGCTCGCGCGCGCGATTGCTCGTTGCGTCGAGGGTGCAGCCTTCTCCCGGGTGCAATGCACGCCCGATCTGCAGCCGAGCGACGTTATTGGTCTTGCTGTCTACAACCAGAAGACCCGGGACTTCGAGTTCAGGCGCGGCCCGCTGTTCGCGAACGTCGTGCTCGTGGACGAGATCAACCGCGCGATGCCGAAGACCCAGTCGGCGCTGCTCGAGGCGATGGCCGAGCGCCAGATCACCGTCGACGGGACGACGCACGTTCTCCCAAAGCCCTTCCTCGTGCTCGCAACCGAGAACCCGATCGAGTTCGAGGGAGTCTTCCCATTGCCGGAGGCACAACTCGACCGCTTTTTTCTCAAAGCGCGGCTCGGCTATCCGGCTGCCGACGACGAGGTTCTCGTCGTCCGCGACCACCGAGGAACGCCCCCGCTCGAGCGGCTGGGACCGGTGCTCTCGGCGGTCGATCTCGATCGCCTACAAGCCGCGATCGACGACGTCTATCTCGATGGGCTCATCCAGCGGTGGATCGTCGATCTCGTCTCTGCCACGCGCCGCCTCGACCAGGTGCTGATCGGGGCCTCGGTGCGCGGCAGCATCGCCCTCGATCGCGCCGTCCGGGCGTGGGCGCTCCTGCACGGGCGCAGCTACGTCGTCCCTGAGGACGTTCTGGCGCTGTTCGCGCCCGTCCTCGGCCACCGGATGGTGCTGTCGCCCGCCTTCCTCGCCGAGACACGAGGTGCGCCGCGAGACGAGTTGCTCGGGATCCTCGCCCGCCGCTGCCTCGAGATCGCGCCTCCTCCCGAGCTGCCCACCGCGGGAGATCGAGCGCAGGCCGACGAAAGCAGGGAGCTGTCGCGACCGAGCTGACGTTTCCGCTCGTCCCGCGCTGGCGACCGGTCGGCTCACCGTTCGGCCGGCTACACGCAAATCGGCGCGGCGTGGGTTCCAGCGTCGCCGGCTCGCGCCCGTATCGGCCAGGCGACCATCCAGCCGCGATCGACTGGAAGGCGTCCGCGCGCGTTTCGTCCGTTCGCGCGGAACCCGAGTTCATCGTGCGCGAGCACTTCGCCGACGAGGCGCCGAGGATCGTCGTCGTGGCCGATCGCCGGCCGTCGATGGCCCTCTACCCGGTCCCGTGGCTCGACAAGCCCGCGGCACTCCGCGCGGTCTGGCGGCTCGCTGCCGCCGCAGCCCTCGGCGAGCTCGGGCTCGTTGGCTACCTCGACAGCGACGAGGAAGCCCAGCCGGCATGGTTCCCGCCGAGCGCAGGGCACGGGCTCGAGCGAGTCGACCAGCACTTGGCCGAAGCCTCCTTTTGCGGGCCGGACGATTCGCTCGACGACGACTTCCGCTACCTGGTTGGCGTTCGCAGGTCGCTGCCGCCAGGAACATTCGTCTTCGTCTGCTCCGACTACCTCTCTCCGCCGGCACCTGAGTGGTGGGCCCGCGGCCTGGCGTACCGGTGGGACGTCGTCCCCGTCGTCATCCAGGACCCAGTCTGGGAACAGAGCTTCCCGCTCCTCGACTCGCTCATCGTCTCGTTCGCGGACCCCGGCACCGGGCGAAGGCACGCGGTGCGCCTCCGCCGCGGTGAGTCCCAGGCCCGCCGCCGCCAGAACGAGGCGCGACTCGCCCGCTTGCTCGGTGAGTTCCGCGCGCTGGGACTCGAGCCGATCGTGATCGACAGTGCGGCCGAGTCCGACGTGCTGCGGGCCTTCACCGCCTGGGGCGAGACGAGGCTCGCCGTCCGGAAGGGTGCGTTGTGAGGCGAGCACTCGCCGTCGTGGTGATCGGCGCAGCAATCGCCGCCCTGCTTGCATTCGCGGCCGAAGAGGGCTGGTGGCGTGACGCCGGGACAGGGACGGCCGCCAAGACCGCGATCTCGGTGCAGGGGTCTCTCGCTCCGGACGCCGTGCAATTCGGCGATCCGCTCACGGCGCGAGCGCTCGTCGTTTTCGATCCGGCCCGGGTGCGTGCGTCGAGTCTCCGCCTCCTCCCGCAGTTCGGTTCCTACCGCGTCAGCCGCGTCGCCCGGAAGATGCAGCAAGCCGGAGGCTCGACCAGGCTCGCCTACCGCTTCATGCTCGAATGCCTCACCGTCGAATGCGCGCCCGGTCGTGCGCAAGCGGCGCTCCACTTTCCGCCGGCGCTCCTCCGCTTCGTCACTCGCGAGGGCGCCTCACGCCACCTCCCGGTCGACTGGCCGACCGTCACGGTTGCCTCCCGGCTCGAGGACGCAGAGCGCGCTGATCCGGCCGCTTATCTCCGTTTCGACACTGCGGCGCCCCCGGTCTCCTACCGGGTTTCGCCCGGCGCGCTCGTCGACGGTCTCGTCGCCGTCTCCGTGCTCTTCGTCCTCGCGGCGGCCGTTCTCCTCGCCCTCGTGCTCCGGCGACAAGTGGTGAGCGCCCCGCGGGCGAGCACGAGCGGCCACACGGCGCTCGACGAGGCCCTCGCACTCGTCCGCGAGACCGCGGCCGACGGACACGGCCCGGAGCGACGGCGCATGGCGCTCGAGCGCCTGGTGCGAGAACTCCAAGGATTTGGTCGCCCCGAGCTCGCGGCGACCGCAGGACGTCTCGCTTGGTCAGCTGCGGAGCCGTCGCCAAGCAACGCCATTGAGTTCGTCGACCGCGTTGAGAACGAGGTCGCGGAGCAGTGACGGAAAGCACCCTTCCGCTCCCCGACGCCCCTGGATTCGATTCCGCGGCGCGGCGGACCCGGCTCCTTCGCGCCGGCCTCGCCCTTGCCCTCCTCGGGACACTGACCGTGGCCTTCCTGATCTCCCACGGCCCTAGCGCCCAAGCCGGAGTGGTTCCCGCCGGCGAGAGCACTATCGTCGTGCTCGACGTCTCCTGGAGCACTTCGTCGAGCTACGCCGAAATCGCACGCACGGTCCGCGAGCTCGCATCGTCCGGCCGGCGGCTCGGGCTCGTCGTCTTCTCGGACTTCGCCTACGAGATGTTTCCAGCGGGCACGCCTGCAGTCGAGTTCCGGCCGTTGATCCGCTTTTTCGCTCGGACGAACGGGAGACGACCCGCTTCTCCCTGGGCCTCGTCGTTCAGCGGGGGGACTCGGATCTCGGTCGGTCTCGAGCTGGCACAAGGGATTCTGCGCCGCGAGCGCGTCTCGCACGGCTCGGTGATCCTCGTCAGCGATCTCGACGACGCCCCCGCCGACCGTCCGCAGCTGACTGCCGTCGTCCTTTCCTATCTGCGCGACGGGATTCCCCTTCGAGTCGTCGGGCTCGATCCCAGGCGCGAGAACGCTCGCTTCTTCCAGGGTCTGCTCGCGAGCAGGCCGCTCGGATCACGTGTGGGCCACGGCGCGCCACTCGCGCCGGCCTCGTCGTCGAGCGGCCTTCCGATCGCATTGGTCGCCGTCGCAGCGCTCTTTCTCGTACTCCTCGTCCTGAACGAGCACGCGGGAGCGCGGCTCAGTTGGAGCCGGGAAGCGCCTCGATGAGGCGGCGCCGACTCCTGCTCTGCATCGCGGCGGCGCTCTGTCTCGGTGCGGGCACGCTGGCCGCCTTGCTGGCGAGCGACGTACGCGCCTGGCAGACAGCAGTGCGGGCGAGCGACGCCCGAGCCGTCGGCGACCCCTCGAGCGCGGTGCCCTCCGCACCGGACCAGATCCTTCCCTTCCACGTTGCGCGCAGCCTGCTCGGGCTCGACGACGATCTCGCGCTACGCCGGGCCCTTGTCCTCGTTCGCCGCGGCTATACCGGGATTCCCAGCCACGACCAGAGTACGGCGGGCAGCCAGGCGCGTGCCCAAGCAGAGGCCGCCCTCACTCGTGTCATCCAGGCGGGCGACAATCGGCGGCGGACGGCTGCCGCTGCCAACCTGCTCGGGGCGCTCGCCTTCGTCGACTCGCTTGCGGGAGCGGGCCAGGCCACGAAGCCGGTGGAGCGAAGCATCGTTGAGTTCCAGAACGCGATCCGGCTGGATCCGGGAAACGGGGAAGCCAAGGCGAACCTCGAACTCGCGCTCGGCGTCGTTGCGCCGGACAGTCGGTTCCAAAGCTCACGGAACGCGGCCGCGGGAAAGCAACGCGGCGCTGCGAGCATGAGCAGTCCAGGGCGGGGCTACTGAGGACGTGACACTCCTCGCCCCCTTCGCCCTCCTGCTCGTTCTTGGCCTCGTGCCTGTCCTCGCGGCGTTCATCCAGGGTGAGCGCCGTGCGGGCCGCGCCCGCTCGCGGCTGGGCCTGCGCCCGCCCGGGCCGCTGCAGCGAGTCGCCGCCGCCGTCGCGCTCTGTCTCACAGCAGCTCTAGTTGCGCTCGCGGCCTCGCGTCCAGTCTTGCGAGATTCTCAGGCGCGCTACGCGCGGACGGATGCCGAGGCGATCTTCGCCCTGGACATCTCTCGCTCGATGCTCGCGGCCGCGTCGCCGGCCGGTCCGACCCGCCTGGACAGGGCGAAGGCGGCCGCGAAGACGATCCGGGCCGCGATCCCGGACGTACCGGCCGGACTCGCGTCCTTCACGGATCGCGCCCTCCCCAACCTGTTCCCAACCTCGGACGAAGGCGCCTTCTCGGCAACCGTCGATCGCTCCATCGGGATCGACCGCCCACCTCCGGTCGCCAGCGCCCTGACGGTCACGACCTTCGACGCGCTAGCGGCGCTCCGCGGATACTTCACACCCGGCCGTCGGCACCGTTTGCTCGTGATCCTCAGCGACGGCGAGAGCAGCGACTTCAGCGCCTCGTTGCTGCGAGCAAGGCTCAGGCGCGCGCCCGGAATGCAAATCGTGCTCCTCCGGTTCGGATCATCCAACGAGCGCGTCTTTGGGCGCGCGGGTCTGCCCGAGACGGACTATCGCCCGGAGAGCACCGCGCAAACAATCCGGCGGTTCGTCCAGGCGACGGATGGGCACGTCGTTGACGAAGGCCGACTCGGTCAGGCGGAGACGGCGGTCAAAGAGGGAGTCGAACGTGGTCCGCGCGTCCGAATCGGAATGGCGTCCACGACGACCCAACTGGCCCCATT
>DASQWX010000194.1:0-5649 GCA_035640035.1 Gaiellaceae bacterium | reverse complement strand
GATGCGGCTACGCCGTCGCCTTCTCCTTGACCTGCTTCCGCGCGTTCTTGCGGATGAATTCCTCGACGAGGTCGTACGCCTTGGAGTCCGTGTACTGCTTCGGCGGCGACTTCATCAAGTAGGCGCTCGGTCCGCCGAGCGTCCCGGAGATGCCGTTGTTGAGCGCCAGCTTCGCCAGGCGCACCGCGTCGATCACGACGCCCGCCGAGTTGGGCGAGTCCCACACCTCGATCTTCAGCTCCGCGTTCAGCGGCACGTCGCCGAAGGCTGTTCCCTCGACGCGGATGTAGGCCCACTTGCGGTCCTCGAGCCACGGCACGTGGTCCGAGGGGCCGACGTGGATGTTCTTGTCCTCGAGCTCGTACGGGAGCGTCGACTTGATCGAGTACGTCTTCGAGATCTTCTTCGACTCGAGCCGTTCCCGCTCCAGCATGTTCATGAAGTCGGCGTTGCCGCCGAAGTTGAGCTGGTAGGTGCGGTCGACGCGGACGCCGCGGTCGCGGAAGATGCTCGTCAGGACGCGGTGCGTGATCGTGGCGCCGACCTGCGACTTGATGTCGTCGCCGATGATCGGTAGGCCGCGCTCCTCGAAGCGGCGCTGCCAGTAGTTCTCGCGCGCGATGAACTGCGGGATGCAGTTCACCATCGCGCAACCGGCGTTGAGGATCTGCTCCGCATACCACTTCGTCCCGTCCTCGGTGCCGACCGGGAGGTAGTTGACGACGACGTCCGTGCCGGTCTCCTTGAGGATCCCGGTCACGTCGTCGGTCTCGCCCGGAGCCTTCTGGACGACCTCGGAGAGATACTTGCCGAGACCATCGTGGGTCATCCCGCGGTGGACGGTGACGCCCGTCTTCGGGACGTCCGCGAACTTGATCGTGTTGTTCGGGTGCGCCCAGATCGCGTCCGCGAGGTCCTTCCCAACCTTGTCGGTGGTGACGTCGAAGGCGGCGGTGAACTCGACGTCGCTTACGTGGTAGCCGCCGAGGTCGACGTGCATGAGGCCCGGGACGAACGTGCCGGGCTCGGCGTCCTTGTAGTACTCGACGCCCTGCACGAGCGAGCTCGCGCAGTTGCCGACGCCGATGATCGCGACGCGGACCTTGTCGTCCGAGCGCCGCGCCTTGCCGTTGGTTGAAGACATGGGTTCCTTTCCGAGGCGCTCCGAGAGCGTCTCGATGATGAGGTCATTGAGCTTGCGCTTGCGCTGTGCAGCCCGCGCGGCGAGGGTTTCCTTCAGCTCCGGCGGCATGCGCAGGAGCACCGAGCCGCTCTTCCCGGGCTCCTTCCCAGGTCGCCCGCTGGGCTCGAACGGGACGGCGAACCGGGAGGCGAGGATGCCGACGGCGACGTCGTTGAGGCTCTGCCCGGTACGGCGGACTTCGCCAGCTAGGAGCTGTTTCAGCTCACGCGGCATCCGGACGAGGACATCTTTGCGCGTCGGTGCTAGCACAGAAGTGCTAGCAGTGTACTAGCTAGGGACGCTGACGGAGCTGGGTCCGCGCGCTCAGCACCCGTTGGAAAACGGTCAGCCAGGCGGTCGCAGCCAGGAAGTAGATCGCATACTGCAGCCCGCCCCAGGGCGCGAACGTCAGGCCGCCGGTGATCACCACGACCCGCTCGGCGCGGCTACCGAGGCCGACGTCGCCCTTGAGCCCGAGCAGCTCGGCCTTCGCCCGCGCGTAGGAAACGAGGAACGAGCCGGCCATGGCAACCATCGCGAAGGCGAGCGCGACCTCGTTCCGGTGGCGCGAGAAGACGAGCGCGACGGCGGTCAAGATGAAGCCCTCGCTGACGCGGTCCGAGATCGAGTCGACGAATGCGCCGAACGGCGTCGCCTTGTCGCTCAGCCGGGCGAGCGCCCCGTCCAGGATGTCGAGGACCGAGCCGACGACGAAGACGATCGCCGCGCTCCAGTAGATCAACCACTGGTTGTGGTCGCCGAACCAGACCAGCACGGCGGCGGTGCCGCAGAGCGTGATCCCGGCGGCCGTCAGCGCATTCGGGGATACGCGCGTGCGCGCGAGGCCGCCGATCGAGCGCGACGCAAGTCGCCGGGTCCCGTCGGTGTAGCCCCGCTTGACCGCGGCGAGACCGGCCAACTACGCGGTGGCCGGAGCCTGGCGCCGCCGGAGCCGGAACCAGCCGGGGCGGTACACGATCACGAGCGCGATCGACGCGACGACGACGCCCGCGACCACGTCGAGCCAGAAGTGGTTGCCGGTCCCCATCACCGCGAACCAGACCCAGAACGGCCAGAGCAGCCAGGCCGCCTTGAAAAAGCGGTTTCGGCAGACCGAGAAGAGGATGAGCCCGACGATCAGCGCGTCGGCCGCGTGCAGGCTCGGCATCGCCGCATACGGATTCGAGACGACCTCGACGAGGCCGCTGCCGTGGTTGAGGCCGCCGAAGTCGGCAAGCGTGTCCGCAAAGCCGAGGTCGGGGAACATGCGCGGCGGCGCAGTCGGCAGCAGGACGTAGCCGATGAGCCCGATCACGTTCGCGAGGAGGATCGCGTTCCGGAAGCGGACGAACGCCTCGTGTCGGCGGAGGTAGACGAACAGCAGCGCCAGGCCGACGACGGTGAACTCGGAGTTCCAGTAGGTCCACGACACGAGGGTCGCGAGAAACTGGGAGCCGTCGACGATCCGCTGCAGCGTCAGCTCGACCAGCGCGTGGGCGTGCCGCTCGATGCCGATCACGTGCAAGCCGTTCTGGAAGGCGCGTGGCGTGTCGCGGTCGGCGATGCCCCGCGCGGCCTGGTAGACCGCGAGGAAGCCGAACCAGATCGCCACTTGGCGACCCAGATCTGCCCACCCTCGGGGCAGGAACCGCTGGCCGGCTGCGACGAGGACGCTCACGGGGACTCGGGAATTTTAACGTCCCTCCCCGACGGTTCCTTCCCCGTCCGTTTCGCCTGCTCAGCCGCCTATTTGCGACATCGAGCGGCTTGCTCTGACGAAGCCCGGTTCGTTGATCTTGTGCTTCAGCTCCTTGTGGGCGACCGCGAAGCGCAGCAGGCGCTCGAGCTCCTGGTCGGACGCACCGTCGCGCAGCGGCGTCTTCAGATCCCACTCCTTGCGCGAGAACAGGCAGGTGCGAAGCTGGCCGTCGGCGGTCAGCCGGATGCGGTCGCAGCTCGAGCAGAACGGCTCCGAGACGGGGTTGATGAAACCGATCTCACCGGCTCCGTCGGCGAAGCGGAAGCGCCGTGCCGTCGACGACGCCTTGGCGGGAATCTCCACGAGTGGCCAGCGCTCTTCGATCAGCGCACGGATCTCTGCGCCGGTGAGGACGTCGTCACCGCGCCACGACTCGTCCGCATCCAGCGGCATGAACTCGATGAAGCGCACGACGTACGGCTTGCGCCGGGCGAGCTCGGCCAGGGCGGGAACCTCGACCTCGGTGAAGCCACGCATCGCCACGCAGTTGACCTTGATCGGACGAAGCTCGGGATAGCGCTCGGCCTCCTCGAGCCCGGCGAGCACGCGGTCGAGCGCGTCGCGCCTGGTGATCTCGGCGAAGCGCACGTGCGAGAGGGAGTCGAGCGAGACATTCAGTCGCCGCAGTCCTGCCTCGACGAGCGGGGCCGTGAGCCGGTCGAGCAGCACGCCGTTCGTCGTCAACGAGAGGTCGTTCACGCCCGGCGTCTCGGCGAGCATCCCTACGAGCACCGGCAGGTCGCGGCGCACGAGCGGCTCGCCGCCGGTCAGCCGCACCTCGTCGACCCCCATCGCCGCGAGCACCCGCACGAGGCGTCCGATCTCCTCGAAGGTCAGCAGCTCCTCGCGCTCGAGCCACTCGAGCCCTTCCGCGGGCATGCAGTAGCGGCAGCGGAAGTTGCACTTGTCGGTCACCGAGACCCGCAGGCTCCGGATCTCGCGACCCCACCCGTCGACGAGCGGCGCCATCTCCATCCGTGAGAGAGTAACCAAGGTTTCACGGTTGAAACCGGGCGGAAAACTGCGCCCACCTGCCATGGAAGGAGCTGGGCATGTCGGAGTGGGAGACCGAGCAGGGCGGCCAGGAAGGCCAGGAGGAGGAGCAGGGCGGCGGCTCCGAGGAGGAGGAGTCCGGCGGCGAGATGGGCGGAGGCTCCGAAGAGGGCTCCGAAGGCGCCTAGTCCCCAGGCCGTGCGGTAGACCGAAGGCGCCGGCGGCCGGCGCCTTCGCCATTTCGGAAGGTGGTGACATGAGCGATCACGAGGAAGAGAGCAGCGGCGAAGAGCTGATCGACGAAGAGGGCCGAAACCCCACGCAGCAGCAGATCGACGAGCAGGTCGACCCAGGCGGCGAGGAACGCAAGCGCTGGGAGGAGACCTCAGACGAGCCGCACCAGGGCGAGCAGGGCCAAGAGCCGGTCTAGACGGTTGAGACGGCCGCACCGGCAAAGCCGGCACGGCCTCTAAGTCGGCATCGCAAGCGACGCCTCAAGCCCAGGGCAGCTTGTCCCAGTAGTCCGGCCGTCCCGGCTGCGGACGGTTGAAGCGCGCGTACGCCTCCTGCGGATCGGGCGTGTCGGCCTCCGCGCTCGCGCCGTACCTCTCCGCCAGCTCGGACTTCGGGTAGTGAATCCGCTCGTCGGGTCGCTTGCCCACGGCGAGCACGATTGCGGGCCTGTCGCCCGCGCCGACGATCACGTGCTCGGTGCCGGCCGGCGAGTGCACCAAGTCCCAGGCGCGTAGGGGCCGCTCCTCGCCGTTAACGAGCAGCACGCCCTCGCCCGCGAGGACGAGGAAGTCCTCCTGGGCGCTCTCCTCGTGGTAGAGACAGAGCGGCTGTCCCGGCTCGACCACGCTGATGTTGATCCCGAGCTCCGGGAACGGGGCCGCCTCCCGGTTCTCGAAGATGCAGCCGGAGCCGAACGCGTCATGCGTGATCCACGCGGTATCGCGGACATTGACGACGAACCAGCCGCCGTCGGTCGGCACCAAACCGGCCGGCGTCTCTTCCAGCTTCGCTTCCTCGGTCATGCTCCTCCTCTCGTGGTGCTCCTTGCACTAATAGCCGTCACGGCGGTTTGGGGCGTGACGTTCGTGCAAGTCAAGGACGCGCTCGCGGTGTATCCGCTGTTTGCGTTCCTGGCCGTGCGCTACACGATCGCCGCCGGCGCGCTCGGGCTGGCGGGCGCACCTCGCGTCCGCAGCCTCGATCGCTCCGGGCTCGGCGCCGGCGCTGTGGTCGGCGCCTTGGGCGCGCTCGGCATCGGTCTCCAGACCGCGGGGCTCCACCGCACGACGGTCTCGAGCACCGGTTTCATCACGGGCCTCTACGTCGTGCTGACGCCGCTCTTCGGCTTGCTCCTGTTCAGGACGCAGGTGGGCGTCGAGGTGTGGGCCGGTGTCGCGCTCTCGATCGCGGGGCTCGCGATGCTCTCGGGTGTCCCGGCCGGCTCGACCGAAGGGAACCTGCTCGTGCTCGTCTCCACCTCGGCGCAGGCGCTACAGATCGTGATGGTCGAGCGCTACGCCCGTCGCTTCGACCCGATCGCGCTGACCCTCGTGGCGATGGCCACCTCGTGTCTCGGCTTTCTCGTGGTCGCGCTTGCGCGCGGCGACCTGCCGCTTCCCCGCGGCTGGACGGTCTGGGGCGCGCTCCTCGTGACCGGCATCTTCGCGAGCGCGCTCTCGGTCCTGATCCAGGTCTGGGC
>DASQWX010000193.1:0-18328 GCA_035640035.1 Gaiellaceae bacterium | reverse complement strand
CGGATCGGCATCTTCCAGCTGCTGGCGATGAGCGAGACCCTGGAGACGCTCGCGGCGGAGAAGGCGAGCCGCGAGGAGCTCGAGCGGGCGGCGATGGAAGAGGGCATGCGGACGCTCTGGGACGACGGCATCGCCAAGGTCGCCGCCGGGCTGACGTCGATCGAAGAGCTCGCGCGCGTCACCATTTAGACGCCGCTAGCCGGGCGGCGGGAGCTGTGATACGAAGATCGCATGTCGACCCCGCGGACGCTCTACGCGCGTAGCCGCGACATTCATCTCGCGTACCAGGTAATCGGCGACGGCCCCCGCGACGTCGTACTCGTCCTCGACTGGGCGAGTCATCTGGAGGCCGTCTGGGAGCAGCCGTTCATCCAGGAGTTCACCGCCTCGGTCAACCGCTATGCACGGGTCCTCTGGTTCGACATGTGCGGGGTCGGGCTGTCCGACCGGGTTGATCAGGTTCGACGATCGCGGCGAGCACGAGCTGAAGGGCGTCCCCGATCCGTGGTCGCTCTACGCCACCAGCGGCTGAGCCCTACGCGGCGCCGTGGTCCGATTGGGTCTGGCACTACGAACTGCCACGAGTGGTCATGGCAACTGCAACAAAAGCGTGACGACCTGGCGCGGTGCTCGTCGTCGCGTCCCCGCTCGACGGACAATGGCGCCGCGAGTGGACGCGGCTTCGCCGCACGAAGCGCGTCGCCCCCGCGCGGCCTCTTGCCTACGCGATGCTATTGCGCCTGGACGTCGCAGCCGAGGTACATGAGCGCCTCGACCGTCTCGGTCACGAACGCCGTCGCCTGCCGAGTGTCGGCGAACGTGTACGGACCTGGAGTCGCCGGGCTCGAGTTGCGCGTCCCGACGGGGTAGACCTCGGCCTCGACGACGCACGAGTCGCCGTAATCCAGCGCCTTCAGCACAGCGACCGAACGCCCGTCCTTCCGTGCATGCCGGACGAAGAGTTCGCGCCCGGCCGGAGCCGCTTTCGGGCTCACGAGCTCTGCGCGCCAGGCGCCGCGTTGACTGCGGCCTGCTGAATCGTGTCGGCGTCCGCGTAGCCGTTCAGACGAACGAAGAGCGTCTGGGGTCGCTGGAAGACGAGCACCGCCGGGGCGTCGAGCAGCCGGTTCTGGGGGTCGGCGTTCGAGCCGACCAGCGCCGACAACGCCGCGACCTGCGCGTTGTTCGAGACGTCGATCGTGACAAAGCCGGCGTGGGCACCCGCCGCGCCGGCCTTCGCCTCGGCGAGGGTTAGCTCGTCGACCGTGGAGTCCGGGGTCACGAGCGCCACCACGACGACGCTGTGCTCTCTCAGGCTGAGCGCGAGCTGTGTCGGCACTCCCGCGATCACGGCCGGCCGCCGCTTCGGCGCCTTCGCGTTGGCCTTTGCCGTGGCCTTGGACTTGCTCTTCGCCGCGACCGAGACCTTCGGAGGCGCGAGCGGTGTCTTCGCCTCTGCGGGCACGTGCTTCTTCACGGGATGCAGAGGCTTGATCGTGTGGACGGGCGTTGGCGCGGCAGACGAGCTCGGCCCGCGTCCGAGGACGAGGAAGCCGCCGAGGCCGAGGACGAGCGCGCCGAGGCCCACGAGCGCAGGAACGCGAAGCCGCAAATTCACGAGAGTTCTATCGGCAGCCGAGGCCATTCCCTTTACGCGCGCGCGAGGTAAAAAAAGAGGGCGCGGTTTCCCGCGCCCTCTGTGTGTGGTCGATGAGACCGTCGGGCCTAGCAGCTGCCAGGCTTGATGTCGGCCCCGGGGCCGGACTTGTGGTACTGGACGGTCCCGGGGACTGTGTTGACGATGCAGTACGTGGTCGCGTTCGCGACCGAGATCTTGATGTTCTTGATCCCGGCGTCGTACGAACCCTGCAGCTTCGTCAGCGTCACGCCGGTGTAACCGGTCGAGTGGTCGGCGTTGTACGCCTCCATCCCCGGCACGGCAGCGCGGACGTTCGCCTGCGCCGCCGAGTTGTTGGCCCGCTTGCGGAAGCTCAAGTACGACGGTATTGCGATCGCGAGCAGGATGCCCAGGATGATGATCACGACGAGAAGCTCGATCAGCGTGAAGCCCTTCTCGTCGCGAGCACGCTGCCGCATTTTCGAAAGCATGTGTGGTGCTCCCTTCGGCTGGTTGGAGTAACGGTGGCTTGGCGATGTATCGGCGTCCGATATCTCGCCGGTCACCCTCGTTCGGGGGAGGAATGCGCACAAAAAAGAAAGGGCGCGGATTTCCGCGCCCTTTCGTTGTGTGGTCGATGCGACCGTCGGTCCTAGCAGGTGCCGGGCTTGATGTCGGCGCCAGGGCCTGACTTGTGGTACTTGACCGTTCCCGGCGACGTGTTGACGATGCAGTACGTCGTCGAGTTCGCGACCGAGATCTTGATGTTCTTGATCCCGGCGTCGTACGAACCCTGCAGCTTCGTCAGCGTCACGCCGGTGTACCCGGTCGAGTGGTCAGCGTTGTACGCCTCCATCCCGGGCACGGCCGCGCGGACGTTCGCCTGCGCCGCTGAGTTGTTGGCCCGCTTGCGGAAGCTGAGGTACGAGGGAATCGCAATCGCGAGCAGGATTCCCAGAATGATGATCACGACGAGAAGCTCGATGAGGGTGAAACCCTCGTCTCGCTTCACCGGCGAGATCCGGTGCGTAAGCCTTGTGAGCATGTGGTGATCCTCCTTGGGGGATGCGTCGGGTGGCTCGCGCTGGTTATCGGTCGCCCTTCGTGAGCTAGCGCACCCCCCACGCGAGGGATACCTGCCTGAAATTCGAGCTGGGGTTAAGGAAGTCCGGTTTCGTGCCGATGAGGCCTACCTGCGGACAATGCCGGAGACCCTTCTATCGATCGACGCTTTGCTCGAGCGCATGGTGGCGCACAACGCGTCCGACCTGCACATCACGGTCGGCACGCCGCCCGCGATGCGCGTGCACGGGACCCTGCATCGATTCCAGGACATCCCTGAGCTCACCCCCGAGGACACGCATCAGATGCTCTACCGCATCCTGTCGACGGAGCAGCAGAAGCAGCTCGAGATCAACCGGAACATCGACCTCGCGCATTCGATTCCGGGCCTCGCGCGCTTCCGCGTCAACGTCTTTTTCCAGCGCGGCACCCTCGGTGCTGCCTTCCGCCTGATTCCGACCGACATCAAGACCCTCGAGGAGCTCGGCATCCCGTCGGCGCTGCACTCGCTGACCGAGAAACCGCGCGGCCTCGTATTGATCACCGGCCCGACGGGCTCGGGCAAGTCGACGACGCTTGCGGCGCTGATCGACGAGATCAACCGGAAGCGCTCGGAGCACATCCTGACGATCGAGGATCCGGTCGAGTTCGTGCACCGCCACAAGCGCTGCATCGTCAATCAGCGCGAGATCGGACCCGACGCGCCCACCTTCGCTGAGGCGCTGCGCGCTGCCTTGCGCGAAGACCCCGACGTCATCCTGCTCGGCGAGATGCGCGACCTCGAGACGATCTCGACCGCGATCACCGCGGCGGAAACCGGGCATCTCGTCTTCGGGACTCTGCACACCCAGAGTGCTCCCAGCACCGTCGACCGGATCATCGACGCCTTCCCGGCGGTGCAACAGGAACAAGTCCGCGTTCAGCTCGCCGCAACGCTCCAAGGCGTGTGCACCCAGGCCCTGCTGCCGACTGCCGGCGGCGACGGCCGCGTCGCGGCCCTCGAAATCCTGTTCCCGGACGACGCAGTCAGGAACTTGATCCGGCAGGGCAAGGTCGAGCAGATCTACTCGGTCATGCAGACCGGCACCGCGAAGGGAATGCAGACCATGGAGCAGTCCCTCGCCGAACTCGTGCTCCGGAACGTGATCACGCTCGAGGACGCGCTCAGCCGGTCGAGCCGGCCGGAGCAGCTGTTCGGCCTGCTCGAGCGGGCCGGCATGGATGTCGGCTCGCGCGACGGCGGCGAGGTTGCACCTCTTGGCGGCGGACTGCGGATCGCGGAGGCGTAAGACGTGGTCGACTGGAACAAGGAAGTCAAGCTTTCCGATCTCTTCGCCCGCAAGTCGAAGGACGAGGAGGAAACGGTTGCTCCCGCGCCCGAGGCTTCGAGCGCGGACGAGGTTCGGCCCGAAGCCGAGGTTTCTCCCCTGCCTGCGCCGACGCCGGCGGCTCCGGTCGCGGTCTCTCCGGCTCCGCCCGCGCCGCCGGCGCCGGCGCAGGTCCCCCCGGCGACATCCTTGCTCCTGACCGACGAGGCCGAGGTCGTCGAGGACTCGGTCCCTTGGTACAAGCGCGAACTCTCTTTCGGTCGCAAGTCCGGGCCCAAGAAGCCGAAGACGGAAAAGCCGCAGAAGGAGAAGAAGCCAAAGGCCGAGAAGCCGCGCAAGGAGAAGAAGCCGAAGGAAAAGAAGCTCAAGGAGAAGAAGCCGAAGGAGCCGAAGGGCGAGAAAGTCCCCTTCTACAAGCGCGAGCTCTCGTTGGGCGGCAAGCCCAAGAGCCGACCGAAGGGCAAGGCGCAGAAAGGCTCACAATCGGCGAAGCGGAACAAGCGCGTCACCGGTCTCAAGATCGGCGGCTCGCAGCTCGCCGCGGCCCGCATCCACAACAACGGCGTCCCGGAGCTCGTCCAGATGGCACGGCAGGACCTCGAGCCTGGAGTGATCGTCGGTGGTGAGCTACGCGACCCGGACGCGCTGGCCGAGGCGCTGAAGACCTTTTTCAAGCGTTCCAGCCTCCCGCGCCAGGGCGTCCGGCTCGGGATTGCGAACAACCGGATCGGCGTCCGCATCTTCGACATCGCCGGAATCGAGGACGCGAAGCAGCTCGAGAACGCCGTTCGCTTCCGCGCGCATGAGGCGCTCCCGATCCCGATCGAGGAGGCCGTGATCGACTGGCACGTGCTCAGCGAGCAAACCGACGAGGAGGGCAATGTGATCCGCCGCATCCTGCTCGTCGTTGCCTACCGCGAGCTCGTCGACCGCTACGTCAACGCTTGCCGGAAGGCCGGCATCAAGCTCGTCGGCATCGACCTCGAGGCCTTCGCGCTCCTGCGGGCGCTTTCCGAGCCGCTTTCGCCAGAGGCGGGGCCGGCGACCGCCGCGGTCGTCGTCGTCGCGGTCGGGCACGACCGCTCGACCTTCGCGGTCTCGGACGGCCGCGTCTGCGAGTTCACGCGCGTCCTCGACTGGGGCGGCGCCACCCTGAACGTTGCCATCGCCCGCGAGCTCGACATCGCTCCCTCGGAGGCTGAGCCGGTCAAGCGGGCTTTGTCCTTGCTGCACGAGGACACACCCGAAGGGCTGACCGAAGAGCAGGCTCACCGTGCAAGGAACGCGGTTCGGCGCCAGCTGCAGGGCTTTGCGCGCGAACTCGTCTCCTCGCTCCAGTTCTACCAGAACCAGCCGGGCTCTCTGGGGATCGCCGAGATCGTCCTCACCGGCGGCTCGGGGCACCTCGACGGGATGGCCGAAGAGCTTCAGAGCTTGATCGGAGTCACCGTCCGCGCCGGCGATCCGCTTGCGCGCGTCAAGGTCGGCAAGAAGATCAAAGACGCCGAGCAGGTCGGCTCGCTCGCAATCGCAATCGGACTCGGAATCGAGGACTAGGTCAATGCGCGCGATCAACCTTCTGCCTCGCGACGAGAAGCGCCGGACCGGCCCGTCGATTCCAACGCCCGTGGCGATCAGCACGCTCGCCGGGCTGATCACCGCGACCGCCCTGATCGCTCTGCTGCTCGTGTCCGCGCATGGGAAGGTGAAGTCGAGGGAGCTCGAGCTTGCCCAGAAGGAAGCCGAGCTCGCCGCGATCCCCGTTCCCGCGCAGAAACAGCTTCAGCAGCAGGACGCCCTCGTCACTGACCAACAGGCCCGCGTTGCCGCTCTCAACAGCGCGCTCTCGAAGCGGATCGCCTGGGACCGCGTTCTTCGTGAGTTCGCGCTCGTGCTCCCGGACGACGTCTGGCTTCTGAGCATGTCCGCGAAGGCGCCGAGCTTCGCGACGGCCATCACGACGACGAGCTCTTCCGGCAGCGACTCTTCGGCCTCGACCAGCACGCCGGCGTTGGGCGGCACGCTCGGCTTCAACATCGAGGGCTACACGTACTCCCACGATGCGGTCGCGCGCCTGCTCAGCCGACTTTCGGTCGTGCCCGATCTCGAGCAGGTGCAGCTCGTCACGAGCGAGCGCGCGAAGCTCGGCAATCGAACCGTCATCCACTTCAGGATTGGCGCGAACGTCCGTGCCCCGGGGGCGAGCTCGTGAAGAAGACGAAGCTCCCCCAGTCGGCGCAGATTGCGATCACGCTCGGCGCCTGCCTGCTCCTGGCGGTCGCGGGCTACTTCGTCGCGGTCCGGCCCCAGAAGGGCAAGGCGGCCGACCTGGCGGCGCAGATCACCGCGAAGGACGGCCAGATCAGCGACGCGCGCGCGTTGCTCGCGAAGGCGAAGCACGCGCAGAAGGTCAAGGTCGCCGACCTGTTCAGGCTGACGAAGGCGATGCCGGATCAGCCCGACGAGGCCGGGATCGTGCTCGAGCTGACGGACGTCGCGCGTCGGAGCGGGATCGCCTTCGACACGATCACGCCGCAGGGGTCGACCATCCTGAGCGGCTACCAGGTCGTTCCGATCACGGTCGTCTTCGAGGGGAACTTCTTCCAGCTCAACGACTTCCTCTTTCGGCTGCGGAACCTCGTCGATGTCCGTCAGGGAGCGCTGGCGGCGGACGGGCGGCTGTTCACGATCGACTCGATGCAGTTCGACGAGAGCCAGCTGAAGTTCCCGGAGATCCGGGCCACGCTCCAGATCGACGCCTACATCTACGGCACCAGCGCGACGGTGAGCGCGCCGCCGCAGACGTCGACGCCGGCGACGACGGGCGCTACCAGCACGACGCCGGGAACGACGACGACCTCGACGACCACGCCGACGACGACCACGACCGCTGCGGGAGCGACGAACTGATGGCGAAGAAGAAGTTCGATCCCAAGGCGAAGGCGAAGCGGCAGAAGGTGATCGCCGCCGTCGGGGGAGTGCTTCTGCTCGCCATTCTCGCGATCCAGGTGCCGAGGACGATGAAGCTGGTGAGCTCGCAGCAGAGCGCGAGCTCTGATTCGAGCGCCTCGTCGCCCGCGACCACGACGCCCGGAACCCAGCCGCTGGCTCCTCCGTCCCTCGACGGCTCTGCCGCTGGGTCGAGCGGAGCGTCACCGCCTGCGACGTCGACAACAGCCGAGGGCGTCTCGGATCCGACCAGCCCGCTTCCTCCGAGCGCCGGCCAGCTGATCTCGTTCAGCCGGTTCAAGAGCAAGGATCCGTTCAAGCAGCAGATCGAGACCGCGTGCGGCTCCGACGCGACGTCGCCCGCGGGCAGCTCGTGCGCGACGTCGTCGAATGGGACCGCGAAGACAAAGACGGCGGCTCCGGGCGTCGCCCCCTCCGTTGGTCGCGCCAAGCCGACCCAGTTCGTTCCCGGGAAGCCGACGAAGGCGACGATCTCGGTCAACGGGGTCAACAGCACCGTCTCGGTGTCGAAGTCGTTCCCAGCGGGCACGCCGGTTTTCACCCTCGTCTCGCTGACGCGCACCGCCGCGAAGATCGGAATCGCGGGCGGCTCCTATGAGAGCGGCGCCGCGACGGTCACGCTGACGAAGGGGAAGGCCATCACGCTGATGAACACCGCCGACGGCGCGCGCTACATCCTCCGCCTCGTTTCGACCGCGTAGCCCGACCGGCGCTGCGCGTCTCGAAGGCGCGCTTGGTTCGTCACGCCTCAATCACCGCGTCCGACCCCGCGTCATGTGCCGACGCGACAAAGGATCGATAGCGCGCCGCGGCGATCCCAGGCCGTGAGTCGAAGATGCGCAGCAACTCGCCTGTCGCCAAGAAACCCAGCGCGAATGAGTGGCCCGCGCAGGCGCGATAACTGCTCCACCTCCACTCGGCCGGCGACTGGCAGAGGCCCGCCCGCACTGGGTTGAGCACGACGTATCGGCATGCCTCCAAGAAATGGGACTCGCGCGTGAGCTGGACCGAGAAGAACCGCTGCCTGAAGAGGTGGTCGCGCCGGCCATGGCGCTGATTCATCTGCCGCGCGTGGCCGCTGATCAGCTCCTGCATCCCGCTCGAAAGCCCGCCCTCGGGGTTCTTGAGGACGAGGTGGAAATGATTCGTCATGAGGCAGTAGGCGAGGCAGACCCAGCGATACCGCGATACACATCGCCCGAGCCGCCTGAGGAACTCCTCCCTGTCGGAGTCGTCGCGAAAGATGTCCTGGCCGTTGTTGCCCCTCGCCGCGACGTGATAGATCCCGCCCAGCTCTTCCTGCCTCCAGGCGCGCGCCATGTCGAGACCGTAGGCATCTCGGGCGAGCTTCGGGGTTTCCGCCGCGCCCTTGTTTCAGTTGCGGGCGCGTTTTGTTACGGCGTCCGACCCCAGGAGGAGCTCGCCACCACCATGGCCGCAAGCGACAGGCCTACGTCGTCGGACAACCAGGTGCGTAAGGGAGCGCCGTCGAGCAGTCGAACGTCGACGTCGACCGGGCCAGGACCTTGCCGAGGTGCTGGCCGTCGCGAACGACGACGGTTACTTTCCGCACGGCGCGTCCGCCGGTGCCGGCGGGGTGGTCGTCGACGATGTAGGTGTCGACGCGATAGCTGTGCCGGTCGGGCCCCGTCACCGTCTGGCTCGCGTTGCACTCCGCCGGAAGCGGCGTCGTGCATGTGACCGTGTCCTGCGTAGCCGAGTAGGCGGAATCCGAGGTATACGGAGTCGTCGCCGGTATCGACGACGGATCGAGCGCGATTGCCCCGTACGTCAGCGACCGATAGAGCTCCATCTGCTTGTCGGCGAGCACCGACGCGGTGGCGGTCATCCCGGATCGCCGCAAGCTGACGAGCCCCGAGTTGAACGCGCCCACCACGGCCAGGATCCCGATGTTCAGGATCGTCATCGCCATGAGCAGCTCGATCAGGCCGAATCCGGCCTCTTGCCGCAAACGCCTCAGCACGTAAGACCTATCGGCAACGAGATGCGTCCTCAAGACCCCCGTTTTGCTTGCCGATACGCCTTTCATGGCGGCTTTCGCGTACAGCGCGATCAGTGTCGACGGCCTCGAGCAGGTCGGTGAGATCCACGCGCCCGACACCGAAGCGGCGCGCGAGCAGCTCCGCATCCGCGGCCTTCTCGCCAGCAGCCTCGAAGAGCTTCCCGCAAGCGGCGAGGAAGGCGCGCGCAACGCCTTCAAGAAGATCAAACCGAAGACGCTTCAGATCTTCTCGCGCCAGTTCGCGACGATGATCGAGGCCGGCCTCAACGTCGTCAGCTCGCTCGTCATCCTCGAGCAGCAAACGGAGGACGTCTACTTCTCCTCGATCGTGCGCGAGCTCCGCGCCGACGTCGAAGGCGGCCTGCTCCTCTCGCAGGCGATGGCACGCCACCCGAAGGTTTTCGACCGCCTCTACGTCTCGATGGTCGAGGCCGGGGAGGCTGCGGGCATCCTCGACACGGTCCTCGACCGTGTCGCCTACCAGATCGAAAAGGCGACCCAGCTCAAGCGGCGCGTGAAGGGCGCGATGATGTACCCGACGATGGTCCTGATCTTTGCGACCCTCGTCCTCATCGGCCTCCTGATGTTCCTCGTGCCGGTGTTCGTCAAGATCTTCGCGACGCTGAATGGCAAGCTGCCGACGCTGACGCAGTACGTCGTCACGGCCTCGAACTTCCTCCGCAACGACTGGTACATCATCTTCCCGCTGGTCTTTGCCGCGATCTTCGGCATCAAGCGGTTCAAGAAGACGGAGCAGGGCCGCCAGCTCTGGGACCGGGTCAAGCTGAAGATCCCGATGAGGATCGGCGACGTCGTCCTGAAGGTGACGATGGCGCGGTTCTCGCGAACGCTTTCGACCCTCGTCGCCGCTGGTGTGGACATCATCAAGGCGCTCGAGATCACGGGCCAGACGGCTGGCAACTGGGTGATCGAGCACGCTCTCGCCGACGTCCGCGCTCGCGTCCATCAGGGCGTTCCGATCGCGCAGCCGCTGATCGAGAACGAGATCTTCCCGCCGATGGTTAGCCAGATGGTCAAGATCGGCGAGGAGACCGGTGAGCTCGAGAAGATGCTCTCGAAGATCGCCGACTTCTACGAGGACGAGGTCGACGCCGCCATCCAGACGCTGACCT
The DNA here is from genome assembly GCA_035640035.1 of Gaiellaceae bacterium. GTDB lineage: Bacteria > Actinomycetota > Thermoleophilia > Gaiellales > Gaiellaceae > 13-2-20CM-68-14. The sequence goes on along the minus strand of DASQWX010000193.1, from coordinate 8,194 downwards.
CGATCATCGAGCCGGTGATGATGATCCTCGTCGGCCTCATGGTCGGCGTCATCGTCATCTCGATGTACCTGCCGATGTTCAAAATGCTCAGCCTGGTCAAATAGGCCGGCCGGCCGGCGGCCTAGGGACTCAAGAGCTCCAGGTCCCAGCCCTCGCGCACGCGCGTGTAACGGATACGGTCGTGCAGCCGGTTCTCGCGGTGCTCCCAGAACTCGATCGCGTCAGGCCGTAGCCGGTAGCCGCCCCAATGCGGCGGCAACGGGATCCCGCGGCCCTCGTATTCGCGCTCGAGCTCCGCATAGCGGCGTTCGAGCTCCTCGCGGCTCTCCAAGGGACGGCTCTGCTGCGACGCCCAGGCGGCAAGTTGGCTTCCGCGCGGCCGGGACGCGAAGTATGCCGCCGACTCGGCCTCCGAGACGCGTTCCACCGAGCCCTCCACGCGGACCTGCTTGCCGAGCCGCTGCCAGTAGATGACGAGTGCGGCTCGCGGGTTTTCCTCCAGCTCGCCCGCCTTACGGCTTTCATAGCCCGTGTAGAAGACAAAGCCGTTCTCGTCGGAGCCTTTCAGCAGCACCATGCGTGCCGAAGGCGCTCCGTCCGGGCTCGCCGTCGCGAGCGTCATGGCTTCGGGCACCTGGACGCTGGCCTGCTCGGCCTCACGGAACCACGCCCGGAAGCGCTCGAACGGATCGTGGCTCATCTCGGCACGTGCACGTAGGGCATGAGGGTGACGAACCGGTAGCCGCGGGCGCGGACGACCGCGATGACACGCGACAGCGCCTCGGCGTCGAGCAGTGATCCGTCGCGGGCGACACCGACGTGCATAAGCACGATCTCGCCCGGCTCGAGCCCGGCGGCCACCCGCCGGACGACGCTGGACGTCGACTGGCCGCCGGCGCGGCCCATCCAACCCCAGGTGTCCAGCGACCAGCGGACCGAGACGTAGCCCATCGAATTGACGACCGCGATCGTCCGGGCGTCCCGAGCGCCGTAAGGAAACCGAAACAGCGGGCGCGGATCCCGACCGGTCTCGGCGCGGATCCACCAGGCGCCGCGTCGAACGTCGGCGCGGATCTGCGCGGACGTCAGCCCTGTCTGCTGGGCGTGGTCGTAGGTGTGATCGCCGATCGGGTAACGCCGCCCGATCGTCCGTGCGAGACGTGGATGCAACCGGATCCACCGACCGGCCAGGAAGAAGGTCGCCGGGACGTGATGCCGCCGCAGCGTCTTCAGGATCAGCGCGGTGCCGCTCGCGGTGTCGCCGCCGCCGTCGAAGGTGAGCGCGACGACCCTCGCCTTCGTCGGCAGCCGTTCCACCTCGACGCCGCGGGGCGTCGCGCCGGCTCCGCCCGCGACCACGAGGACGGTCGCGATGTACACAGCTTGACTTTTTGCTCGCAACGGCTGCGTTAACGGCGCCAGCCGCTTTCGAGTAGCTCGCGCACTTCGGCCACGCCCGCGTCCCAGATTCGCTGCATCTCCTCGTCGGGGCGCTGGTAGAGACCGCCGAACGAGCCATCGCCGATCACCTCGCGCAGTCGCTCCGGCCCGGCGACCATGTAAGCGGACTCGTTCATCATCGGCTTCCGCGCCTCCGGCGCCGCGACGCCCGGCAGCCGCGTCCATGGAAAGTTCTCGCCCCAGTTTGCGTGCGAGTACTCGGGATCGATCGCCTCGGCCACTTCTCTCACCTTCGGCCCAGCCCACCACGAGTGGAAGAGCGCCTGCGCGTCGGGATGTTCGGACGCCCATTCACGCGCGAGCGACCCGGCCGGCGTATTGCCGCCGTGACCGTTGACGATCAAGAAGCGTCGGAAGCGCTGTCCGTAGAGCGAGTCGAGCAGCTCTCGGAGCAGAGCGGCGTACGTCGCCAGCTTCAGCGTCGGGCTGCCGGGATACGCGGCTGCGAACGTCGCCGTCAGCCCGTACGGGAGCACCGGGAGCACAGGAACGCCGAGGGGCTCGGCGGCCTCGACGGATACACCCTCGGCGAGGATGTTGTCGGTCTCGAGCGACAGATAGGCGTGCTGCTCCGTCGATCCGAGCGGCATCACCACGCGGTCGTCGTGCTCGAGGTACTCCTCGAGCTGCATCCAGTTCAGGTCGCGGACTCTCACACGAGTTCCAGCGTTGCCCGCCGCCGGCCCTCGGCCTCGAAGACGCGGAGCAGGACATAACCGGCGGCGAAGTAGCAGAGCCCGATCGCCGCTTCCTTCCAGAGCAGGCTGCCGACGCCGGACAGCGAGGAGCCGTGAGCGACGAGCCGCGCAGCCGCGATCCCGTGCGTCAGCGGCATTGAGCTTCCGACCACCTGCATCCAGTGCGGGAGCGCGGAGAGCGGAATGTTGACTCCGCAGAAGAGCAGCATCAGGAAGTAGGCCGGGTTTGCGATCGTGAAGACGTCGCGCCATCGGAGACCGAGGGCCCCGACGACGAGGCCGAAGGCGGTGCACGTCGTCGTGGAGAGGAGAACGACGAGCGCGAGCGAGGGCAGCGACCCCGTCGCGGGGTGGAAGTCGAGCAACAGCCGCCCCATGGTGAAACCGAACGCCGAGACGATGAAGCCGTTGACGACGTGCGGCAGCGCTCGGCCGAGGAACAGCGCCATCCGGTTCGCAGGTGTTGCGAGCAGTGGCGCGAGCGTCTGCGTCCACCGCTCACCCCCGACCGTGATCCCGACGCCGAAGACACCGGACATCGCCGAGACCTGGACCGCGTTTCCGACGACGTAGAACGCATCGTCGCGGACGCCGCTGTACCGGCCGAGGTACGCGAAGAAGAGCACCTGGAACGCCGGCCCGGCCAACAGCGTCGGGACGTAGAAGCGCGGGCTCTGCCAGTTGAACAGCGCGCGGTAGCTGTAGTAGCCACCCAGCAGGAAGACGCGCAGCGAGCTCATACGAGCGACAGAGTCGCGCGCTCTCGCGCGCGCCGTTCGAAGGCGACGACGACCGCTTGGCCGATCACGAAGTACACGGCCGCGAGCCCGACGGCCATACCCACCCCCGGCCACGGGTTGCCGCCCAGCGCCGCGTCGTGGATCCCTCGATAGCCCCAGGTCGGCGCCAGGATCCAGGACAGGGGGTGGATCCAACCGGGCAGCAGTGAGAGCGGCACGATCACGCCGGTGACGATCCAGATCGGAAACTCGAGCATGTTCGCGAGCGCGTTTGCCTCGCGGTAGAGGATGAAGCTCGCGCCCATCACCAGCCCGAGCACCCCGAGCGAGAGAATCGTCACGAAAACGGCGACGACGAACGCGACCGGATGCACGAAGTGCAGAGGGATCCCGAACACGAGTCGCCCCCAGAGCAGGGTCGACGCGAGCGAGTACAGCCCGATCGAGGCGGCGGCGAGCGTCTGCGGGAAGAGAATCAGCGCATATGGCGGGGGCGACGCGATCAGCGGTTCGAGCACGCCTTGCCAACGCTGGAAGTTGATCGCGCCGCCGGCGCCGAAGAGCGTCGAGGTCCAGATTCCCATCAGCCCGGCCGAGAGCGCCGCGTAGAGCAGTGTCCCCGGGCGGTGACCGGCCTTGAAGAGGTAGTACGCCAGCGTCGCGAAGATCAACGGCTCGATGATCGAGGTGAAGACGAACAATCCCGCCTTCGTCATCTGCTTGAGCTGGAACCACCAGCAAACCGCGAGCAGCCGGGCGACGCGCATCAGTCCTCCGTCACCAGGCTCACGTAGGCGTCCTCGAGCGTCGGCTCGCGAGCGGCGACGCGGCCGACGCGGACGCCGTCGAGGTGACTGAGGAGCTGCTGCGTCAGCTGCGACCCCTGCGGTGCCTGAACGAGCAGGAGCTGGGCATGCTCGCGGTCCTCGACTGCAACTGAGGTGACGCCCGGGGCGGCGCGCAGGCGCCGGATCGCGTCTTCCGGCGCGCCGTACGCCTCGATCTCGATCACCGTTCGGTCGGCGACTGCGCTCTTGAGATGCGCGGGCGTTCCCGTTGCGACGATCTCGCCCTTGGCGATCACCGCGATCCGGTCGCAGAGCGCGTCCGCCTCGTACATGTAATGCGTCGTCAGCAAGACCGTCTTGCCGGCCCGCGCCAGCTCCGCGATCGTATGCCGAAGCTCGCGTGCGCCGACCGGATCGAGGCCGATCGTCGGCTCGTCGAGCACGACCACCGGGGGATCGTGCAGGAGGCCGCGGGCGATGTGCAGCCGCTGGCGCATCCCGCGCGAGTAGCCCTCGACGCGCTCGCGCTCCCTCCCCGTCAACCCGACGAGCTCGAGCAGCTCAGGGATCCGCCGCTTCTGGACCTTCGGCGGGACGCCGTAGAGCTCCGAGAAGTACCGCAGGTTGTCGAGCCCGCTCAACCGCTCGTAGGCACCGCGGTCGCCGCCGAAGACGTACCCGATCTTCCGCCGCACGGTTCGCGCGTCCCGGACGACGTCGTGCCCGAGCACAAGTGCCGTGCCCGAGGTCGGGATCAAGAGCGTCACGAGCATCTTGATCGTGGTCGTCTTCCCCGCCCCGTTGGGGCCGAGCAGGCCGAACAGCTCTCCCTCGGCGACATCGAAGTCGATGCCCCGCACGGCCTCGATCTTCTTCGTCCGGCGGCGCACGAAGCCCGACGTCTGCCTGTAGGTCCGGCGCAGATTCTCCGCCTCGATCGCGGCCATGTCCTGAGCCTATCCAGGCCGCCCGACCGCTTGACGCGTGAAGATGGAAAGAACGAGTTCGCTACACTCAGCCGCGCGCGGCGGCGTAGCTCAGCTGGTTAGAGCAGCGGAATCATAATCCGAAGGTCGAAGGTTCGAGTCCTTCCGCCGCTACTGAAACGCGCAAAGGAACGAAGAGATGGCTACCGGAGTCAGAGACGCGATCACCCTCGCCTGCACCGACTGCAAGCGACGCAACTATCAGTCGACGAAGTCCAAGCGGAACACGCCGGACCGCGTCGAGCTGCGCAAGTACTGCCGCTGGTGCGGTCGGCACACTGTGCATAGAGAAACGAGATAAGCCCTATGTGCAGCTATCGAGAAAGCCCCCGATCCCAGGACGCGTAGCGTGGCGAAGCAAACTCGGGCGCAAAGACGCGCGCGCCGCGCGGAGCAGCAGCGGCAGGCGAACGGAGCCGACGCGAGGGTTCAGCGCCAGGCGCCGATTCGCGCCGCCGCTCCGGCGGCCGAAATCGAGCGCCGGATCCCGGGCTCGGGCATCCGCCGCTTCGTCGGCGAGGCTGCCGCCGAGCTGAAGAAAGTCGAATGGCCCGGCCAGCAGCAGCTGATTCAGGGAGTCGCCGTCGTCCTGATCGCCTGCGTGATTGTCGGCACCTACCTCTGGCTCTCCGACCTCGCCTTCAAGCGGCTCGTCCAGAACGTCTTCCTCGGTCAATAAGGAGTCCTTTGTGTTTCGTTGGTACGCCATCAACACGTATTCGGGGCACGAGAACAAGGTCAAGACGAACCTCGAGCACCGGATCGACTCGATGAATCAGCACACGCGCTTCCGCCGCGTCGTCGTGCCGACCGAGCAGGTGATCGAGACGAAGGACGGCCAGAAGGTGCAAACCGAGAAGCGGATCCTTCCCGGCTACGTACTCGTCAACATGGACCTCAACGACGACGCCTGGACCGTGGTCAAGAACACTCCGGGCGTCACCGGGTTCGTCGGCGCCGGCACGAAGCCCGTTCCGCTGTCGCAGGGCGAGGTCGATCGGATCCTCCGGACCGGTGCCACGGCCGGCGAGCGGCCGCGTGCCCAGGTCGAATTCTCGCTCGGCGAGTCCGTGAAGGTGACCTCGGGCCCGCTTTCCGACTTCGACGGCGAAATCGTCGACGTCAACCCGGACCAGCAGAAGCTGAAGGTGCTCGTCGACATCTTCGAGCGCCAGGTGCCGGTCGAGCTGGGCTTCGATCAAGTGAAGAAAATTGATTAACCACTTCGACAGCGAACCCTTAATCACCGCCGCTAGGGCTCGGCGCCGTAACCAGGACGCGTAGCGTGGCCAAGAAGGTCCTCACCATGATCAAGCTGCAGATCCCGGGTGGCCAGGCGAACCCCGCGCCGCCGGTCGGCCCGGCGCTCGGCCAGCACGGCGTCAACATCATGGAGTTCTGCAAGGCGTTCAACGCACAGACTGCCGATCAGAACGGGCGGATCATCCCGGTCGAGATCACGGTCTACGAGGACCGCTCCTTCGACTTCATCACAAAGACGCCGCCGGCGGCCGTGCTGATCAAGGAGGCGCTGCGGTTGGAGAAGGGCTCGGGCGAGCCGAACCGCGAGAAGGTCGGCCGCCTGACCCGCGACCAGGTGCGCCAGATCGCCGAGACGAAGATGCCGGACTTGAACGCACGCGACGTCGAGGAGGCGATGAAGGTCGTCGCCGGCACGGCGCGCTCGATGGGGGTCGAGACGGACCTATGAGTCAACACGGCAAGAATTACCGGTCGGCCCGCGCCGAGATCGACCGCGAGCGCCTCTACTCGCCGGTCGAGGCGATCCGGATGCTGAAGAGCTTCCCGGACAAGAAGTTCGACGAGACCGTCGAGGTTCACTTCAATCTCGGCCTCAACGTCCGTCACGCCGAGCAGCAGCTGCGCGGGACTTTGATGCTCCCGCACGGCACGGGGCGCGAATCGCGAGTCGCCGTCTTCGCCGAGGGCGACAGGGCTCGCGAAGCGCAGGAAGCCGGCGCGGACGTCGTCGGAACCGCGGATTTGGCCGCGCAGATCGAGGAGGGGTTCGACGACTTCGACGTGGCGATCGCGACCCCGGACCAGATGAGCGTGGTCGGCAAGCTCGGCCGCATCCTCGGCCCGCGCGGGAAGATGCCGAACCCGAAGACCGGCACCGTCACGATGGACGTGGGCAAGGCCGTGCAGGAGGCGAAGGCCGGCAAGCTCGAGTACCGCACCGACCGCGGCGCGAACGTTCACATCGCGCTCGGCAAAAAGAGCTTCGACGAGCGCCAGCTCGCCGAGAACTACGCGGCGCTGCTCGACGAGATCGTCCGCGCGAAGCCTGCGGCCGCGAAGGGCCGCTACATTCAGCGAGTTACGTTGACCACGACGATGGGCCCCGGGATCCATATCGACCCGGCCAGGACGCGGGGCATCGTCGAAGAACTCGAGGAGACACCGGCAGAGGAAGCAGTACCCGCCTAGAGACCTAGCCCGTCGCCTGAGACCGCTGGTCGCGCGCGAGCGCAGAAATCCAGCCGAGGCGGATCGGAAGAGCATCGACCTCTTGCCGAGCCCGCCTGCGTGCGGGCTCGAACGATTTAAGGGGATTCGATGCTGAGACAAGACAAGGAACGGATCGTCGGCGAGCTGGCGGAGCGGCTCAAGAACACGAACACGCTGCTCGTCGCGGACTACCGCGGGCTGACCATGCCCGAGATCGACGAGCTGCGGACGAAGCTTCTGGAGAGCGGCGCGCGGTTCTCCGTCGTCAAGAACACGCTGACGCGGCTTGCAGCCGAGCAGGCCGGCGTCAATCAGCTGCTCGAGCTGATCGATGGTCCGACGGCGATCGCGTTCATCGACGCGGACGGAGATCCCGCGGCCGCGGCCAAGATCCTCAACGACACCGCCCGGCTGCACGACGTGCTCGTGATCAGAGGCGGTCTGCTCGAGGGCGAAGCCGTCTCCGACGCGGAGATCAAACGGCTGGCGACGTTGCCGCCGACCGATGTGTTGCATGCGCAGCTCGCCGGCGCGGTCGCGGGCCCGCTGACAACGATCGTCGGCCTGTTCACCGCGCCGCTGCGAGACCTCGTGAACGTGATCGACGCGCGAATCGAGCAGCTGCGCGAGCAAGGCGAGCCGGCTCCTGAAGAACCGGTGGCCGAGGCTGAGCCAGTGGAAAAAGAATCGTCAGAAGAAAGAGCGGCGGGCGAGGCGCCCACGCCGGAAAGCGAGGAGGAGTAGATGGCAAAGACAGACACCGACAAGCTCGTCGAGCAGCTCGGGGGCATGACCGTCCTCGACCTGGTCGAGCTCAAGAACAAGCTCGAGGAGGAGTGGGGCGTTACGGCCGCTGCTCCCGTCGCGGTCGCGGCCGCGGGAGCCCCGGCAGCGGGCGGCGACGGGGCGGCCGCGGCCGAGGAGCAGTCGACGTTCGACGTCGTCCTCAACGAGGCCGGCGGCCAGAAGATCCAGGTGATCAAGGTCGTCCGCGCCGTGACCGGCCTAGGGCTGAAGGAGGCCAAGGACCTGGTCGACAACGCCCCGAA
>DASQWX010000192.1:0-34443 GCA_035640035.1 Gaiellaceae bacterium | reverse complement strand
TCGCGCAGGTACTCGAGCGTGTTCTCGGCGAACGACTCGAGCGCTTCGGTCACCCGCCCCCGCTGCTCGGCGATCGCGCCGGCGAGCTCGTCGGCGCTGAGCGAGCGGCCGGCGGCGACGCAGTCGCCGTTTCGAAACACGCTCGCGCCGCGCACGGTGACGAGCTCACCCTCGGAGACCTCGTCGAAGATCGGCGCCCCCGGCGCGTCGATCAGACGCACGCCGCCGCGAACGAGCAGCAACGGGCCTGGATTGGGGAAGCGGCCGCTCTGGGACGGCGCGATGTTGACGACCACGCGAACTCCCGACTCGAGCAGCTCCTCGGCGGAGACGCGGTCGAGATCGGTGTGATCGATGACGGCGACGTCGTCCGGCCCGAGTCGGCGGACAAGGTTCTTCGTGCGCCGATCGAGCTTCGCGGCGCCGGTGAACTCGACGAAGCTAGTGAGCACGGCCATGAGTTCGTTCGTGGCTGGTAGTTCTCAAACCAAGCATGCCTAGGACGCAGGGAGGCCGCATACCCATAGGTATGTGGCCGACTGAGGACAACGGCATGCGCCGCGTTTGAGGGCCACCAGGCACACCACGGTACTCGTGGCCGTGCTCACTAGTCACTTTGCACGGCGGTCAGGAACTCCTGGCCACCGAGCATACGTTGAAGCTCCTCGCGCCGCTCGACTTCCCCGAGCGGCGCGATCCGTGTGTGCGTCGGGTCGCCGGGGACCTTTTCCACCCGGAAGTGGCGGTCGGCGCGGCTCGCGATTTGGGGCAGATGCGTGATCGTGAGAACCTGAGCCCGAGCCGCGAGCCGCCCGAGCGCGTCCCCGACCGCGTGCGCGGTGTGGCCGCCGATGCCTGCGTCGATCTCGTCGAACACGATTGTCTCGCCGCCCCCGACGGCCGCGATCGCGAGTGCGATCCGCGAGAGCTCGCCGCCGGATGCCGTCTCCGCGACGGGCGCGTAGGGCAGCCCCGGATTCGGACGGATCACGAAGGCGATCGAGTCGGCGCCCGTCGCAGTCGGCTCTCGCTCGGCGAACTCGACCCGGAACTCCCCCTCCCCCATGCCGATGTCCGTCAGCTCCGCGGCGACCGCATCGGCGAACGCCTCTGCTGCAGCGCGTCGAGCCTCTCGCAACCCGGCGGCGAGCTGCCGAACCCGGCGCTCCGCCTCCTCGACGGCCTTGGCCGCAGCCGCGACCGGGTCGGCCCCTTCGTCGAGCGCGTCGAGCTCGGCCTGAGCCTCGGCCGCGCGCGCCAGCAGCTCCTCGTACGACGAGCAGCGGAAGCGGCGTTTCGCCTCGGCGATCCGGTCGAGCTCCGCCTCGATGTGCTCCAGCCGGTCCGGCTCCGCCTCGAGCGAGGTGAGAAAGCTTCGGAGCTCGGTCGCCGTCTCGCGCAACCGCAGTTCCACGTCCCGCAACTCGTCGCCGGCGCGCTTGAGCTCGGCGGCTAGCGGCTCGAGCGGCGAGATCGCCCTCTCGGCAAAGGCCACGAGCGACGCGGCGCCGTCGCCGTCGTCCGGCGCGAGCGCCTCACCGGCGGACCCGACACCGTCGGCGAGCTCGGTCACATGTCTGAGTCGCTCGCGCTCGGCTCGCAGTGAATCCTCGGCGTCCGCCTCCATCCCGAGCGTGTCCTCGACCAACGCACGCAACTCGGCCAGCCGCGCCTCGGCGGCCTCGGCCCCGCCGCGCAGCTGCTCGTGCCGGCTCCGCGCGGCCTGAAGCTCCCGCCAGGCGGCGCGCGCCTCCGCCCGACGCCGCAGCTGTTCGTCGCCGCAGAAGGCGTCGAGAACGCCCAGTTGGTACGACGCCCGTGCCAGGCGCCGCTGCTCGAACTGCCCCGACATCGCGATGAGCCGCTCGGCGACCGCGGCGACGTCGTCGCGCGGCGCGGCGCGCCCCCATGCGTAGGCGCGCGTGCGCCCGTCGGAAAACACACGACGAGCCAGTACGAGCCCCTCCTCGTCCGCGGGCCGGAGCTCCGCGAGCGCCTCGAGCCCATCCTCGTCCAGGAGCCCCTCCGGCAAATCGAGCTCGGCCTCGACGTACGCCTCCTCCCCGTCCGCCCCGACGAGCGAAGCGTCGCCCCGCGACCCGAGCAGGAGGCCGATCGCCTGCGCGAGGATCGTCTTGCCGGCGCCGGTCTCCCCGGTGATCGCGTTCAGGCCGGGCGCGGGCTCGAGCTCGGCCTCGCCGATCAGGACCAGGTTCTCGATGCGCAGGCGGCGCAGCACCCGCCCGATGGTACGCGGCGCATCGGCGCGCGACTATCGGCGCCTCGGGACGCGCCTTAGGAGGCGAACGTCTCTCTGTAGCGCGTAAAAAAGGTGGACTCGGGCAGCGTCGCGAGCAGCGAAGATTGCTCCGCCAGGCGAACCTCCACCCGCTCTCCGTACTCGAGCTTGCCCACCTCTTGGCCGTCGATGATCACTGTCACCGAGCCGCGGCTCGTCGTCTGATTCGTGACGGCGAGATCGCGGTTGCGAGGAACGACGAGCGGCCGGACGTGGAGTGAATGGGGAGCCACGAAGGTAATCGCGATGGCGTCCAGCCCCCAGACCAGTACCGGTCCGCCGTTCGAGAGGTTGTACGCGGTCGAGCCGGAAGGCGTGGAACAGATGAGGCCGTCACAGGGAAGGACGCCCAGGTCCTCGCCGCCGACGGCATACGCAAGCTCGACCATCCGCCCGAGCGTCGAGCTCGTTGCGAAGACGTCGTTGACCGCCGGCCAGCTCTCAGCGCCCAATCGCACCTCGAGCGTCGGCAGTTCGACCACCGTGAAGTCGCCGCGGAAGGCCCGCGCGAGACCCTCTTCCATCTCCTCGGCGCGAATCGAGGTCAGAAAGCCGACCCGGCCGAAGTTGACGCCGATCACGGGAACACCGGTTCCGAGGAAGCGGTGGAAGGCGCGCAGCATCGAGCCGTCCCCGCCGAGCGTGACCGCGAGGTCCGGCCCGCCGTCTTCAGCGGCGAGCTCGATCCCTTGCGACCGCGCCACGCGCTCGAGCCGCGAGACCGCGTCGACCACCGCGGGCTCGTGGTCGTGCGTGACGACGGCGACGCGCTTGACCGAACTACCCGACCGCACGGGCGATCCGGTCGTCGAGGTCGGCGGGGAGTCGGGGGCTGGCTTGCTGGACGAGGTGGACGAAGAGCTCACGGTTGCCTTTCGGTCCCGGCAGGCCTGAGTCTACGACCCCGAACGTTTCGGCTCCCCAGCCCAGAGCGGCCGCAGCGACGTCGCGGACGACGCGGCGGCGAGTCTCGGGGTCGCGGACCACCCCGCCCCGAACGTCCGCCGGGCCGGCCTCGAATTGCGGCTTGACGAGCACGACCGCCTCCCAGCCCGGCGCCGCCAACTCGAGCACCGGCGGCAAGGCCTTCCGGACGCTGATGAACGAGACGTCGCAGACGACGAGCTCCGGCGGGAAGGGAAGCTCGGCGACCTCGCGGGCATTCGTCCGCTCGAGGACGACGACTCGAGGGTCATCGCGGATGCGCGGGTGCAGCTGGCCGTAGCCGACGTCGAGCGCGATCACGCGGGCCGCGCCACGTTGCAGCAGAACGTCGGCGAAGCCCCCGGTCGACGCGCCCACGTCGATGCAATCGCGGCCGGCGGGATCGACACCGAACGCGTCGAGCCCGTTGGCCAGCTTGATCCCTCCACGCGAGACGTACGGCTCGCCCACGGTGACCGTCAGCTTCACCGTCTCGTCGATCCGCTCGCCCGGCTTTTCGTGGCCCGGCACACGGCCGGCCATGACGAGCGCCTGCGCCTGCGTCCGGCTCTCCGCCAGGCCGCGCTCCACGAGCAGCACATCGACCCTCTTCTTCACGTTCCTATGATCGCGTCATGGCAGCTTTGGAAGGCGAGCGAGTCCGTTTGCGGCCATTGGAGCCGGGCGATGTCGAGCGCTTGACGGAGATCGGCGCCGAGCCGGCAGTGGCGCGTTGGTGGGGCGAGATCACGCCGGAGCATTTGCTCGACAAGGCGGAAGGCCGCGACGACGCGACGGCTTTCGCGGTCGAGCACGAGGGCGCGCTGATCGGACTGGCGCAGTTCTCGGAGCCCGGCGAGGACGAGTACAAGCACGCCAACATCGACCTCTTCCTCACCTCGGCGGTCCACGGCCGGGGTCTCGGTCGCGACACCGTTCGAACGCTCGCCCGGTGGCTCGTCGACGAGCGTGGGCACCACCGGCTGACGATCGACCCGGCGCTCGGAAACGAGGCGGCGATCCGCGCCTACGAGGCCGTCGGGTTCAAGCGTGTCGGTGTCCTGCGCCGCTACTGGCGCGATCCGCACGGCGTCTGGCATGACGGGCTCCTGCTCGATCTGCTGGCGGAGGACCTCGAGGTCTGAGACTAGGCCGTGCGCGTCGCCAATCCGGCCACGATCTCCTCGAGCACGGATGTGTCGGCGTCGATCTCGTCCAGGCGCGCCTGCGCTCGCGCGGCGGCGTCGTCGGCGACCTTCCGCGCGCCCTCCTCCCCGTGAGTGAGGACGTAGCCGTCGCCGTCGAGGATGTCGTCCACGGCCTGGAACAGCAGCCCGAGCTCCTCCGCAAACGCGCGCCAGAGCTTCTGGTCGGCCTCCGGAAGCTCGGCCACCCAGAGGGCGGACGCGACCGACGCGTAGAACAGCCGGCCGGTCTTGAGGCGGTGGAGCGTCTCGAGGTCGGCGCCTCCTTTCAGGTCGAGCTGCTGACCCCCGATCATTCCGAGCGTCGCCTGGACGAGCTCGCGCGCCACGTGCGGCGTCGGGTACGAGAGCGCAAGCCGGGCCGCCTCGGCGAGGAGGGCGTCGCCGGCCAGAACGGCCGTCGCCTCGTCGAACCGCGCCCACGTGCTCGGCCGGCCGCGCCGAAGCTGGTCGTTGTCGAGTGACGGCAGGTCGTCGTGCACGAGCGAGAAGTTGTGAACCAACTCGACAGCTGCTCCAGCCGGGAGTAGCTCCTCGGGCTCGCGCCCGAGCGCCTCGCCCGTCGCGAGGCAGAGCACTGGCCGGATCCGCTTCCCGCCGCCCGCGAGCGCGTAGCGGATCGGCTCGGCGAGCTCGCCGAGCTCGGGCGTCAGTGCGAGCTCGTCGAGGTAGCCCTCGACCAGGGCGAGTAGATCACCGGGAGTTGTCATCCCGCCTCCGCCTCCTTCTTCGCTCGTTCCAGCTCCGCCTCGACTTCCTTCGCGATCTCGGCGAGCTCGGACAGGATCTCGATCGCACGGTCGGGGTCCTGCGTCGACTCGAGCTCCTGGCGCGTCTGCTCCAGCCGCCCCAGGAGATTTTCGGCCCGCCTCAGGGCCTCCTCACCCGAGCTCACGCGGCCTCGCTCAAGCGACCTGCTCCCGTGCGATCCGTCCGAGAATTCCGTTCACGAGCCGACCTGCCTCCTCCGTCGCGTAGCGCTTCGCGAGTGTGACAGCTTCGTCGATCACGACCTCGAGCGGCACGGTGCCCTCGTCCAGCTCGTACGTGGCCAAGCGCAGGATGTTCCGTTCGACCGCGCCGAGCCGGTCGGCGGTCCAGCTCTCGGAAGCCTGCGTGATCCGGCGGTCGAGATCGTCGACACGGGCTGCGACCGCCTCGGCCGTCTCGCGCGCAAACTTGTCTACCTCTCCTTCGTAGAGCGAGGCCAGCGGCTGGCCGGTGACGTCCCACTGATAGAGCAGGAAGAAAGCTGTCCGGCGGGAGGCGCGGCGGCTGAGGGTCACACGAGCTCCTCGATCGCGACGTCGACGTTCCTGATCTCGAGACCGCACATTTGCTCGAGGGCGCCCGCGACCTCTTGTTGCACGGTCTCGGCGAGCTCCGGTAGGACAGCGCCGTAGCGGGCCGCGAGGCGGAGCGTCACGCTGGCGCTGCCGCCGGTGACGTCGACGTCGACGCCGCGCCGGGGGCGGCGGACTCGCGCGCCGTCCGCGAGCTCGGCAGCCCGGACGACGATCCGTGCGAGCGTTGCCGCGGGAACGGAGATCGTCCCCTCGGCCTCGGCGAGGACGAGCTGGTCGCTCACTCGCCGGCCACTCCGACGAGGCGCCTCCCCGATTCCTCCAGGAACGAGGTCGTATATCGGCCGCTCGAGAATTCCTCGCTGCGGAGGACCTGAATCGCGAGCTCGCGGGTCGTCGGAATTCCGCCGACGGCGAGCTCGCCGAGTGCACGCAGCGCCCGAGCGATCGCCGCCGGCCTGTCCTCGTCCCAGACGACGAGCTTGGCGACGAGGGAGTCGTAAAACGGCGGCACCGTGTAGCCCTCGGAGACGAACGTGTCCAGGCGGACGCCGGCACCGAGGGGCGGCCGAAACGTCGTGATCCGGCCGGGCGAGGGCGCGAATTCGCGGGCGGGGTCCTCCGCGTTGATTCGAATCTCGATCGCGTGCCCTCGCCGATCAGCGCGACCGGTTGCGGACAGCTTCTCGCCACCGGCGATCCGTACCTGCTCCCGGACGAGGTCGATCCCGGTCACCAGCTCCGAAACGGGGTGCTCGACCTGGAGGCGTGCGTTGAGCTCGATGAAGTAGAAGCTCTGGTCGGGCCCGAGCAGGAACTCGAACGTGCCGGCGCTGCGGTAGCCGATCGTGGTCGCGGCGCGTTCCGCCGCGGCTTCCATCGCCTCGCGCGTGTCCGGCGCCAGCGCCGGGGACGGGGACTCTTCGATCAGCTTCTGATGTCGGCGCTGGATGGAGCACTCGCGCTCACCGAGCGTGAGAACGGCGCCGTGGCCGTCCGCCAGGACCTGGATCTCGACGTGACGCGCGGGACGGACGAGCTTCTCGATGTAGAGGCTCGAATCGCCGAACGCCGCCTCGGCTTCGGCGGCGGCCGTCTGGAAGGCGTCCTCGAGCTCGTCGTCCGCGTCGACGATCCGCATCCCCTTGCCCCCGCCACCCGCGGATGCCTTCAGCAGGACGGGGTAGCCGAGCTCGGCGGCGAGCGAACGGGCGTCGGAGCGGTCGACCGCACCCTCGCTCCCGGGGACGACCGGCACGTCGGCGCGCTTCATCTCCCGCTTCGCCTGAACCTTGTCGCCCATCCGTGCCATCACATCCGCGCTCGGGCCGATGAAGACGAGGTCGTTGTCCTCGCAGGCCGCCACGAAGGCCGGGTTCTCGGCAAGGAACCCGTAGCCGGGGTGAACCGCCTCGCAGCCGGTCGTCGCCGCTGCGGCGATCACGGAGGGGATGTTGAGGTAGCTCTGCGTCGCCATCGGCGGGCCGACGGCGACGGCGCGGTCGGCCAGCCGCACGTGCAAGGCGTCCCGGTCGGCCGTCGAGTAGATGGCCACCGCCTCGATCTCGAGCTCGTGGAGCGCGCGGATCACGCGCACCGCGATCTCGCCGCGGTTAGCGACCAGGACCCGGGAGAACATCAGAGGCCCAGCGGGCGGCCGTTGATGGGTTCGAGCTCGACTGACGCGTCGCTTGCGATGCCGCTTAGAGGGCGGGCCGGCTTTGCCGGCGCGACCGTCTCACCCACGTTCATAGTCCCAGCGGTCTCCCGTTAATCGGCTCGAGCTCGAAGAGCAGTTGTCCGTATTCGACGGGCTCGGCGTTGCCGACGTGAATCGCGCGGACGACGCCTTCGATCTCGGCCTTGACCTCGTTCATCAGCTTCATCGCCTCGAGGATGCAGAGCGTCTGGCCGGGGCCGACCGCGTCTCCCTCCTCCACGAACGGCGGCGCTCCGGGCTGCGGGGCGCGGTAGAAGGTCCCCACCATAGGCGCCTCGACGCGGACGAGGCCGTCTCCCGACGGCTCGACCTCAGGGAGCTCTTCCTCCGGCTGCGCCTGGCCCTCGCCCGCCGCGGCGGCGAGCACGGGCTCGATCGGATCGGGCGTGCGCCGGACCGAGACGCGCATTCCGGCCTCCTCGATCGTCACCTCCCCCACGCCGGACTCCTGGACGATCCGGACGAGCTCTCGAATTCGCTCGGCCCGAGCCTGATCGACGCCGCCGGCCGCAAGCGAGTCGTCGCCGGTGTGCCTGCCGCGGATCGCCTCGAGCAGGGGACGGGCCTCGTCGCCGAACAACGCGAGCAGGAGTAGCTCCTCGTCGCTCGCAGCCAGACCTTCAGCCTCCTTGCCGAGCTGCTCGAGGTCGACAGGCTCGTCGGCGGGCAGGCCGTTGCCGAGAAGCTCGGCGGCCCGTCGCACGCTCGGGTCGATCGACCCGGGCGGGGATCCGTACCAGCCCGCGACGAGGGCGCGAAGCTCGTCGATCATCGTCAGGTACCGAGCGGCCGAGAGCACGTTCAGGAGCGCCTGCGAGCCGACGATCTGTCCGATCGGCGCCGCGAGCGGCGGCCAGCCGACCTCCTCCCGGACGCGCACGAGCTCGTCGATCACCTCGTCGAGCCGGTCGCCCGCAACCTGGGCGCGGAGATGAGCGTCGAGCGCCGCGACCAGCCCGGGCGGCAACCGGTGCTCGGCGGCTCGTACGGCAATCCTCGGAGCCAGCGGCGTCACCGGCTCGTCGCCGAGGTGCTCGTCGACGAGCTCGGAGGCGCGCCAGAGTGCGTCGACGTCGACACCCACGTCCTGTCCGAGCCCGGCGAGAGACGTCGCCAGCGCCTCGCCCGAGACGCGGTGCAGCGTCAAGGCGATCGGGTACAACGCGCAGGAGATGAGGTCGGCGCCTGCGCGGACCGCCTCGAGGGCCGCGGCGAGGGCATTGCCGGCCGCTCCCTGGCAGTAGAGCCCGACCGGCAGGCCGCTCGCGTCGCGCAGCGCGGTCACGAGCTCGTGTGCGCGGTGCGGCTCCAGCGAGCTCGACGGGTCGTGGAGCAGGATCCGCGCGGCGCCGAGCTCCGGGAGCTTCTTCGCCTGGTCGACGAGCGCCTCCGTCTCCCCGGTGTGGCCCGAGCCGTAAACGAGACCCGCGTCGAACTCACGGTCGGCGTTCGTGATTGCCTCGCCGGCCTCCCGGAGGTTCGAGACGTCGTTCAGCGGATCGTGCAGGCGGAAGACGTCGATTCCGCTCTCCGCCGCGGAGGCGACGAAGCGACGCGCGAAGTCCGCGCCGACGGGCCGCGAGCCGACGAGGAAACGACCGCGCAGGGCCATCGCGAGCGGCGTCTGCGTGCGGGCCTTCAGCGCACGGATCCGCTCCCACGGGCTCTCGACCCCGCGGCGGACCGCGCTGTCGAAGACGCCTCCGCCGGAGACCTCCAGGTACGCGAAGCCCGCGCCGTCGAGCGTCTCGGCCAGCTCCAAGATGTCCGCGGTCGGCATCCGGCCCGCGAGTGGTTCCTGCGAAAGCAGCCGGATCGTCGTGTCAACGAGCGCAGGCACGCGGCAACACTATCGAGTCGTCTCAGCCAGTAGTTTGCGGCGAAATGATCCCTGAAGCCCTGCGTCTGCGCGACTTTCGTCGCGTCTTCCTGGCGCAGCTGATCTCGACCGCCGGCGACTTCCTCGTCCCGGTCGCGATCTCGTTCGCCGTGCTCGACCTGACGGGATCTGTCTCCGACCTCGGCCTCGTTCTCTTCGCACGGATCCTCGGGCAAGTGCTGCTGTTTCTGGCGGGCGGCGTCTGGGCCGATCGGCTTCCGCGCCAGCAGGTCATGGTCGCCTCCAACGCGGTGCGCTTCTTCAGCCAGGGCCTCCTCGGCGTCCTGCTCGTCAGCGGTCATGCGCAGATCTGGCAGCTCGTCGCGCTGCAGCTCGTCCACGGCGCGGCGACAGGCGTATTCCGGCCGGCCGCGACGGGCTTGACGCCCCAGCTCGTCCCCGCGAGCCAGCTGCAAGCGGCGAACGGGTTGATGTACCTCACCCTCAGCATCGGCGGCATCGTCGGTCCGGCCGTCGGCGGCGTGCTGGTCGCGACGGTCGGCGCCGGCTGGGCGATCATCGGCGACGCACTGACCTTTGCCGTGAGTGGGGTTCTGCTCGCCCGGATCCAGCCCCTCGGCCATGCCCCGCGGCCGCGGGAGTCGTTCTGGCGCGAGCTGGCCGGGGGTTGGCGCGAAGTGCGCTCGCGGACGTGGCTCTGGGCGAGCATCGTCGACTTCGCCGCGTTCCAGATGATCTACCTGGCGACGATGATGGTGCTCGGGCCGCTCGTCGCGAAGCAGTCGCTGGGCGGTGCCGGCGCGTGGGCGGCGATCCTCGTCGCCTTCAGCTTCGGGACGCTCATCGGCAACGCGTGGTCGATGCGGCTGCGGCCGAAGCGGCCGCTCGTCTTCGCCTGGACGATCATCCTGCTCTGCGGCCCGAGCCTTGTCCTGCTCGCCTTCAGGACGCCCGCCTGGACGATCGCGCTGACCGAGATCGGCTCCGGCCTCTCGATCGGCGTTGCCGGCACGCTCTGGGAGACGACGTTGCAGCGGAACGTGCCGCCGGAAGCCCTATCGCGCGTGTCGGCCTACGACTGGATGGGCTCCACGGCGCTCCGGCCGTTGGGCCTCGCGATCGTCGGTCCGATCGCGGAGACGATCGGGGTGAAGGAGACCCTGCTCGCGGCCTTTGCCCTGACCATGGTCTCGAGCCTGACCTTGCTCGCCATCCCGGGTATGTGGCGGATTACTGCCGACTCGGCGGCGGAGAGACCCGGAGTGACGCCCGACGAGACGCTCGGCGCCGCGGAGGCGTAAGGGAGCCCGCTCGCTCAGGCGCGCGAGATGTAGCGCCCCTCGCGAGGATCGACCTTGATCCGGTCGCCCGTGTTCACGAACAGCGGGACCTGCACCGTCGCCCCGGTCGCGAGCCTCGCCGGCTTCGTCACGTTCGAGACCGTGTCGCCGCGGACGCCGGGCTCGGTCTCGGAGACGGTCAGCTCCACCGAGGCAGGGAGCTGGACGCCGGCCGGCTGACCGTCGACGGTCAGCATCTGGACCGACGACGACGGCTCCATGAAGTCGATTGCGTCCGCGACGGACTCGCGGGGCAGGGCCGTCTGCTCGTACGTCTCCTGGTCCATGAAGACGACTTCGTCGCCGGACTCGTAGAGGTACTGCATGTTCTTGACCTCGGTATGCACGCGCGCGAACTTCTCGCCGGCGCGGAAGGTCCGGTCGACGACGGCCCCGCTGTCGAGGTTCTTGACGCGGGTGCGGACGAAGGCGCCGCCCTTTCCGGGCTTCACGTGCTGGAACTCGACGATCCGCCAGACACCGCCGTCGAGCTCGATGTGCATGCCGTTTCTGAACTGGTTGGTGCTGACGACCTCGGCCATCGGCGGCGCAGGTTAGCCGACCGTGACGAGCTCTTTCGGGAAGCTGGAGAGCACCTCGGGCTCACCGTCGCGGATGACGACGAGGTCCTCGATCCGGATTCCGCCCTTCCCCTCGAGGTAGATCCCGGGCTCG
This sequence comes from Gaiellaceae bacterium, assembly GCA_035640035.1. Taxonomy (GTDB): domain Bacteria; phylum Actinomycetota; class Thermoleophilia; order Gaiellales; family Gaiellaceae; genus 13-2-20CM-68-14. The sequence goes on along the minus strand of DASQWX010000192.1, from coordinate 23,136 downwards.
ATCGTGACGACGTTGTTGGCGACGAGCGAGTCGGTCGAGCTCGCGGCGACGTGCGGCGCCTCGTGCACATCGATCCCGACGCCGTGGCCGAGGCCATGCCCGAAGTTCTTGCCGAAACCGGCCTCGTCGATGACGTCCCGAGCCGCGGCGTCGGTCTGCTTGGCCTCGACACCGGAGCGCGCGGCCGCCAGGCCCTTGAGCTGCGCCTCGAGGCAGACGTCGTAGGCACGCCGGAGATCGGCGGGAAGCTCGCCGGTCGCGAACGTGCGCGTGCAGTCCGAGCAGTAGCCGTCGAGGGTCGCGCCGGCGTCGACGACGATCGTCGTATCTGCCTCGATCACGCGGTCGCCGGAATCGGCGTGCGGACGGGCGCCGTTCGGCCCCGCGGCCACGATCGTGTCGAAGGCCGGCTCATCTGCGCCGAGCTCGTGGAAGAGCTCGTTCATGCGCCAGGCGAGCTCGCGCTCCGTGCGCCCCACGAACGGCTCCTCGGCGATCCGCTTGTACGCCTCGTCCGTGATCGCGGCCGCGCGCCGGATCGTCTCGACCTCGACCTGCTCCTTGACCGCACGCAGTCCCTCGACGAGGCCGGCGCGGGGCACGAGCTCGAGGCCGGCGTCGCGGAGCTGCTCGAACTTCTGGTACGTGAGGTGGGGGCTCTCGAAGCCGAACGTGCCTGACAGGAACTCCGCCATGTGAGTGATCACGTCGCGTCTCGTCTCGGTGAACTCGACGTCCGGGACGGTGCGCGCGGCCCCGGCGTAGCGGAAGTCCGTGAACAGCCGGACGTGGTCGGGCTCGACGACGAGCGCGACGTTCGAGCTGACGAACCCCGTGAGGTAGCGCACGTTGGCGGGTGTCGTCACGATCAGCGGCTCCTCCAACCGCTCGGCCAGTCTCTTGGCGCGCGCGTTCATTCCTTCTGCGCAAGATACTCGAGCGCCTCGCGATAGCCCTCCGGACCCTTGCCGATGATCCGCTTGGACGCGAGGTCGGCGATGACCGACGTCCGGCGCCACTCCTCGCGCTGCTCGATGTTCGAGAGGTGGACCTCCACGATCGGCGCCTTGAAAAGCTCGACCGCGTCGCGGATCGCATAGCTGTAGTGCGTCCACGCGCCCGGATTGAGAACGATGCCGTCGGCCCAGTCGAGGGCCTCGTGGCACCACCCGATGTACTCGCCCTCGTTGTTCGTCTGGCGGCACTGCACGTTCAGCTCCAGCTGCATCGCCCACTCGAAGATGCGCGCTTCGAGCTGCCGAAGGTTGAGACCTCCGTAGAGCTCGCGCTGGCGGCGGTCGATGACGTCGAGGTTGACGCCGTTCAGGACGACGACGCGCACGCGTGGACCCTAATCGGCAATGAGCTCGTCGAGCGCCCGACGGACCTCGCTCTCGGGAACAGCGGCGGTGTAGCCACCCTCGTCGCCGAGGAGAACCAGCTTCAGTTCGCCCCCGGTGAACTTCTTGTCACGCTTGAGCGCGCTCCAGGCCAGCTCGCGGTCGGCGCGCACCGGCTCGGGAGCGAGGGTCTCTTCGACGACGTCCGGCGATCGTCCCGAGAGACGAAGCGCGGCAAGCAGACCGAGCGCGACGGCCTCCCCGTGCCGGACCGCATACCCCGAGCCGGCCTCGATCGCGTGCGCGAAGGTATGGCCGAGGTTCAGAATCGCCCGCCGTCCCTCGCGCTCGTACGGATCCGAGAGGACGACGGCGGTCTTGAAAGCGGCGCAGGCTCGGATCATCTCCTCCTCCGGCAGCGACCAGAGGTCGCGTCCGGCAAGCAGCGCGGTCTTGACAACCTCGGCCATCCCGGCGCGGTGTTCCTCGACCGGCAGCGTCTCGAGGAACCGCGGATCCAGAAAGACCCGCGACGGAAAGTGAAACGCGCCGACGAGGTTCTTCCCCTCCCCGGTGTTGATGCCCGTCTTTCCGCCGATCGCGGCATCGACCATTCCGACCAGCGTGGTCGGGACCGCGACCCAGCGAACTCCGCGAAGGTACGTCGACGCGACGAACCCCGTCAGGTCGGTGGTCGAACCGCCGCCGAACGCGACGATCCAGCCGTCACGAGGGATCCGGAGCTCGTCCCACAGGCGCTGGGCGACTGCGAGCGTCTTCGCCGCTTCCCCGCTCGGCACGAAATGGGTCGAAAGCGCCGGGCGAAGGAGCCGGAGCTGGTGCAGACCTGCAACCCGCTCGTCGACCACGACCGCCGCGTCGTACGGCACGGTGCCGCTGGAGGCGATGTGGAGGGCGGACAGGAGGAGGCTCTCCGCGTCGGCTCCGGACCCTTGTGCCAGCACGTCGTAGACGCTCGCCCGCTCCTCGTAGAGGCGTCCGAAAGATTCGCGATTCTGCGCCAACGGGCGATCCGAGCCGCTGACGCGATCCCACGCCGTGTCGACATCGACAGGCACCCACGCGATGAACGCCGTTCGACCCAGGCGCTCTTGGGTCGCCTCGGAGAGGACGGCCCCGCCGCCGAGAGCGATAACCGAGGTCGGGCCCGCGAGCGTCTGCGCCACCACCTCCTCCTCGATCCGGCGGAACTCCGCCTCGCCTCGTTCGAAGAGCTGCCCGATCGGCCCGAACCGGCTCTCGATCTCCTCGTCCGTGTCGACGAACGGCCTTTGTGTGAGCCGGGCGAGCTCGCGCCCGAGCCGTGTCTTCCCCGCCCCCATGAAGCCGATGAGGGCGAGGTGCTTGCCTACCGCCCCGACCAGTCGATCCGCTCCACGTAGGCCCTGTGCGCCGCGACGAAATCGCCAACCGCGTCGCCGCCGAACTTCTCGCGCGCAGCGCCGGCGAGCTCGAACGCAACCGCCGCCTCGGCGACGACGGCGAGCGCCTCGACGGCGGAGACGTCGCTCCGCTCCACGAGCGCTTCGCCGGGCTCACCCGTCTGCAGGTCGACGGATGCAAGCGGCCGCATCAGCGTCGGGAGTGGCTTCATCGCCGTCCGGACGACGATCTCCTCGCCGTTCGTGATGCCGCCTTCGATCCCCCCGGCGCGGTTCGTCGTCCGATGGAGGCCGCGCTCGTCCCCGACGATCTCGTCGTGCGCCTCCGAGCCGCGCAGTCCCGCCAGTGCGAACCCCTCCCCGATCTCGACGCCTTTCACCGCCTGGATCCCCATGAGCGCGGCCGCGAGCCTTGCGTCCAGGCGCTCCCTCTTCGTCGCGTAGGACCCGAGACCCGGCGGGACCCCTTGCGCCCGCACCTCCACGACGCCGCCGAGCGTGTCGCGGTCCTTCCGGGCAGCGTCGACCGTCGCTTCGTCGGCTCCGGCCTCGCTTCGCGCCTCCCCCCGCACGTCGATCCCGATCTCGGCCAGCAGCACCTTCGCCACGGCGCCCGCGGCGACGGCGACCGCGGTCTGCCGTGCGCTCGCGCGCTCGAGCGCGTCGCGGACGTCCTCGAGCCCGAATTTCTGCGCTCCCGCGAGATCGGCGTGCCCGGGCCGGGGAAGGGTCACCGGTTTCGTGCCCTTGCCTTCCGGATCGCCCTCCGGCGGCCAGGGGCTCATGCCCCAGGACCAGTTCCGGTGATCCCGATTGCGAACCACCAGCGCGAGCGGGGTTCCGAGCGTCCGCCCGTGGCGAAGACCGGCGAGAACCTCGACCTCGTCGTGCTCCAGCTGTTGCCGCGGACTGCGGCCGTAACCTTGCTGGCGGCGTCGCAGATCGGCGTCGATCGCCGCGCGATCGAGCACGAGTCCGGCGGGCAGTCCGGTGACGATCGCGACCAGCGCCGGCCCGTGCGACTCACCCGCTGTTGTCAGCTCCAGCATCAGGCGGAGCGTACTGCGGCGCGCATGACGTCCAGCGGAGGCGGCACGCGGGTCCAGAGCTCGAACGAGGCGGCACCCTGCCGCACGAGCGCCTCGAGGCCGTCGACGATCTCGCAGCCGGCCGCTCGCGCCGCCTCGACGAGCGCGGTCAGCCTTCCGTCGGCGTGGTAGGCGAGGTCGACCACCGTCTGCCCGCGCCGAGGCTCGACGAGAAGCTCGTCACGGACGGGCGTCGCGTTCACGATCAGATCGGCATCCGAGGCGTCGGGCGGCCACTCCCCGCGCCGCGAGAACACCCGGACCTCGTCCGAGAGTGACGGAAGCAGCGCCTGTGCGGCGCCTCCGGCGCCGATCAGGCAGACTCGCGCCGCCTCGACGCCGTCGAGGATGGCCTTGTCGGTGTTGAACCCGAGCACACGGCCCTCGCGAAAGATCAGCGTGTTCACCGACGTCCCCTCCGCCTCGTCGCAGAGCCGCGCCGCCCGCTGCTTGTGCGGGATCGTCACGTTGGCGCCGGCGAAGCCAAGTGCGGCGAGCCCGCGGACAGCCTCGGAGAGGCGCTCCGGCGCGACCTCGCAAGCGATGTAGGCCCAGTCCAGGCCCCGTGCCGCGAAGGCGGCGTTCTGCATCCGCGGCGACAGCGACTCGCGCACCGGCTGTCCGAGCAGCGCGACGAACCGCGTCTCGGCTGTGATCACCGGAAGCCGTGCGCGTTCTTGTAGTTCTCGAACGCCTGCTCGCTGTCCGTGAAGAAGTGGTGGACCTTGTCCGGCTTACGGACGAAGTAGAGCCAGTCGCCGGCAATCGGGTGCGCGGCCGCCTGGATCGATGCGAGGCCGGGATTGGCGATCGGCGTCGGGGGCAGGCCGACCCGCTTGCGCGTGTTGTAAGGATTGCTGGCGTCGTTGAGCTGGGACTCGAGCAGGGATTGTGTGCCCGGCACGTGGAAGCCGTAGCGAACGGTCGCGTCGATTCCGAGCGGCATCCGGGCGTGCAGGCGGTTGTAGATGACGCGGGCGATCTTCGGCCGCTCGTCGGGAGCGACGGCCTCCTTCTCCACCATCGAGGCGATCGTCAGGACGTCGTAGGGCGTCAGGTTCTTCGACCGCGCGTAGGCGAGATTGATCGTGCGCCAGTTCCTGCGGAACGCGCGCAGCTGCGCCGCGACGAGCCGGGGCGAGGTCGTTCGCGCGGTGAACTGGTAGGTGGCCGGGAAGAGAAACCCCTCGAGCGGGTGTCTCCCGAAGCCGGGGACCAGCCGCTTGCCGGCGCTGGCGGCAAGGTACGCCTGCTCGTTCAGCCGCGGTGTGTGGCCGCGTTCGTGCTCGGCGATCTCCGCGACGCTCTTGACGCGGGCCGCCATGTCGGCGCGGGTGAAACCCTCCGGGAAGACGACTCGGAACGGCTTGGGCGGAGCCGCGACCGTCGGAGCCTTCTTCGGCCCCCGGTCGCGGACGCCCGCGATCGCGAAGCCGAGGCCGATCAGGGCTCCGAGCAGGATGCAGAGCGCGACGAGCCTGCGGCGGATGATCGCCGCGCGCGGCGGCCGCTGCCGCTCGGGGCGGCGCGGCTGCGGCGGAATTACTCCGCGCCTCGGCTCGACCACGCCAGATAACTCGTCAACAGGTGCGCCGCCGCTCGGGCATCGGCGGGCAGGTTACGGCTTCCGGGATCCTGCTCGGCGAGGTCGGTCGTGAACCGCTCGTCGAAGCCCTCTACCGGGACGTCGAGCGCGCGCCGGAGCTCCTCGACGAACCGCTCGGTTTCCCGTGCCTGCTCGCCCCGTTCGCCCTTCATCGTCAGCGGCAGCCCGACGACGACCCGCTCGGGAGCCTCGGCGCGGATCAGGTCCACGAGCCGTTCGAGCCCGGCTGCGGTGCGAACGCGGTCGACCACACCCACCGGTCTAGCAAGCGTGCCGGTCGGGTCCGAGACGGCGACACCCGTTCTCGCCGAGCCGTAGTCGAGGGCCACGATCTTCAACGCTTGTGATCTAGATCACTTGCAAGGCGGCTCGAAGCGCGGCCTCGGCGCGCTCGAGCGCCGCGTCCAGCTTCGCGGGGTCCTTCCCCCCTGCCCGCGCCATCGTCGGACGGCCGCCGCCGCCGCCGCCCACTTCAGCGGCCGCGGCCTTGATCACCTCGACCGCGTCGACCTTTCCCTCCAGCGAGCGGTCGAAGTTCGCCACCAGGTGCACGCGCCCGTTCTCGCTGCCACCGAGCACGACCGCCGCCGGCTTCCGTTCCTGCTTGATCCGGTCGGATTCCTGGAGGAGGACGTCCATCGTGACGCCGCTCATGCGGCCGACGTAGACGTTGACGCCGCCGATCTCGTCCTCGCTGCGAGGCGCTACCTCGGCGCGTTCCGCGGCGGCCGGCTTTCGCTTGGCTTCCTTCCGCGTCTCTGCCAGCTCTGCCCGAAGCTCGTCCGCCTCGCGACTCCGCTCGTGCAGGAGCGCGAACGCCTCGCCCGCGGTGACGGCCTCGATCCGCCGCGCGCCGGAGCCCACCGATCCCTCCGAGAGGACCACGAACGGGCCGATCTCGGCCGTCGAGCGCACGTGGGTGCCGCCGCAGAGCTCCCGCGAGTAGCCGTCGATCTCGACGACACGAACCTCGTCGCCGTACTTCTCGCCGAAGAGCATCATCGCGCCGAGCTTGCGCGCCTCCTCGATCGGGGTCACGAAGGCACGCACCGGCCGGTTCTGGAAGACGATCTCGTTGACGGCCTGCTCGACCCGCTCTCGCTCCTCGGCGGTCAACGCCTGCGGATGCGTGAAGTCGAAACGGAGCCTGTCGGGCCGCACGGCCGACCCGGCCTGCTTGACGTGCTCGCCGAGCAGTTCGCGAAGGGCCTTGTGCAGCAGGTGCGTCGCCGTGTGGTTCGCCATCGTCGGGAAGCGGACGGACCATGGCACCACCGCACGGACGCGCATCCCCTCCGAGAAGCCCGTGCCCTGGAACGTCAGGACCTGGTCGTTGTCGAGCCGCGTCGCCTTGATGAGCTCGGCCCGGGCACCGGTCTCCTCGTCCTCGATGTAGCCGGTGTCGGAGACCTGACCTCCGCCCTCCGGGTAGAACGGAGACTCCTCGAGCTTCGCCTGGAAAGTCCCGTCACCGACGTCTTCGTAGGCGAGGATCGCCGTCAGCACGTCCGTCCGCTCGTAGCCGACGAACTCAGTCCGGGGCGCCGAGGGGCTGATCCTGATGTCGACGTCGAACGCCGCGCCGCGCCGCGAGCGCTCGCGCTGTTCCTCCATCAGGCGCGTGAACTCCTCTTCGTTGACCTCGAGCCCTCGCTCCCCAGCCAGCTCCTTTGTCAACTCCAACGGAAAGCCGTATGTGTCGTAGAGGCGGAACGCCTCCTCGCCGGTGATCGCGCCCTTGGCGACGATCTCCTCGAAAAGCTTCTGCCCGCGCTCGACCGTCTCGACGAACCGCTCCTCCTCCCCGCGGATCAGCTCCTGGATTTCCCGCTGACGCTCCTCCAGCTCGGGATAGTCGGAACTCATCTGCTCCCGCACGATGCCCGCGAGCTGCCACAGGAACGGCTCGACGAGTCCGAGCCGCCGTCCGAACTGCGCCGCGCGGCGGATGACACGGCGAAGGACGTAGCCTCGCCCTTCGTTCGAGGGTGCGATCCCCGCGGCGACGAGAAAGGCCGCGGTCCGCGCGTGCTCGACGATGACGCGATAGGCCTTCGTCGCCTCCTCGGAGGAGCCGTACTCCTGGTTCGCGCGCTCGCGGAGCCAGTCGATCAGCGGGCGGAACGTGTCGATGTCGAACAGCGAGTCGACGTCCTGGAGGAGCATCGCAGCGCGCTCGAGGCCCATCCCGGTGTCGATGTTCTGCCGGGGCAGCGGCGTCAGCTTGCCGTCCTCGGCGAGGTCGTACTCCATGAAGACGAGGTTCCAGACCTCGAGGTACCGCTCGCACTCGCAGCCTGGTCCGCACGTCGGCCGCCCGCAGCCGTGCTCCTCGCCGCGGTCGTAATAGATCTCCGAGCACGGGCCGCACGGGCCCGTATCCGCGGCCTGCCAGAAGTTCTCGCTCCGGGGGAGGCCGACGATCCGCTCGCGCGGGAGGTAGCGCTCCCAACTCGTGATCGCGACCTCGTCCTCGCCAAGCCCGAGCTCCGGGTCGCCCGCGAAGACGCTGGCCCAGAGCAACTCGGGCTCGAGGTTCATGTGGTCGGTGATGAACTCCCAGGCGTAGTCGATCGCGCCGTCCTTGAAGTAGTCGCCGAACGAGAAGTTGCCCAGCATCTCGAGGAAGCAGAGGTGCCGATTCGTAAGTCCGACGTCGTCGAGGTCGTTCTGCTTTCCCCCTGCACGCACGGCTTTTTGGACGGTCGTCACCCGTGGCCCGACTGGTTCCTCGGCGCCGAGGAACCAGCGCTTCATCGGCTGCATCCCGGCGACGATGAAAAGCGTCGTCGGGTCGTCCGCCGGCGGGATGATCGACGCCGACGGACGGCGCACGTGGCCCTTCTCCTCGAAAAAGGAGAGGAACCGCTCGCGAAGCTCGGCGCTCGTGCGCATGGCGATTTGATTCTAGGTGGCGTAGTTCTCGGGGGAACCTCCCGGTTCCCCCGAACCTCCTCCACTGGTCCGCTTCGCGGACAGGCCGCCACGTGGCCGCCTCCGGAACCCCTCGAACGCGGTGGCTCGCGCGAGTGAACTTCCGCAAGTCCCGTCCTCCGACGCCGATCAAAGGGCCGGTGGTTGCCGCCCGACCGCTGCCGCAGTTCAGCGACAGCCGGCGATAAGCCCCACCGGGCCGGCACACCAGGAGGAAAAAAGATGAAACGAGTTCTCGTGCTCGCCGCCGCCGCGATCGGGCTGATGGTGCCCGCAACCGCGAATGCCGGCGCCTTCCAGGGCGTCGTGATCGCGAAGAACGCGAAGCGGAAGGCGATCGTCACCGCCGCCGCCAACGGAACGGTCCGAACCGTTCGCGCTCCGAAATCGCTCCGCAAAATCGGCCTCGGCGCGCTCGTCGCTGTTCGGGCCGCGAGGCTCCCGGACGGCACGTTCGCCGCAACCGGCGTCAAGCAACTCCGCCGCGCCAGGCACGCCCGGGTCCGGGCGACGGTTGTCAAGCGTGCCGGACGCCGGCTCTACCTCTCGGCCGGCAACAGCGTCTTCGCGTTCGGCCTTCGCCGGGGCGCCGGCGCCAAGCTTCACCCGGGCGACCGAGTGAGCGCCTCCGCCAGCTTCGGAAAGGCGCAGCTCTTCTGCGAGGACGTCAAGCCGATCGGCCATGACGGCCAGCTGGGGCTGGAAGGGATCTACCTCTCGACCGATGCAGGCGTGCTCAGCCTGGCAGTCCACGGCCGCGGCCTCGTCAAGGTCGCAGTCCCCGACGGCCACGAGCTGCCGGAGGTGAGCCCCGGCGACGAGATTGCCCTCGTCGTCACCGTCCAGCCAGACGGGAGCTTCACCCTCGTCAGCCTCGACAACGAGGACGCCGGCGACAGCTCCGAGAGCGGCGACGACGGTGTCGACATGGGCGACAACTGGTTCACCGTGACGGGAACGCTGAGCGTGCTATCGCCGACCGCGGTCGCCGTCGACGTCGAGCGCCATCCCGAGCCGGTCCGGTGTTCCGTCCCCGACGACACCGATCTGTCCGGCTTCGCGGCCGGCCAGCTCGTCGAGATGAGCTGCAAGTTCGTCGATGGGAACTTCGTGCTCGTCAAGCTGCGGTCGAAGACCGCGGAGCTACCGGGTGACGGCGGCGGCTCCCTCGATGTGAAGGGCTTCATCAGCGAGCTGAGCCCGAGCGGAGTCACCGTGAGCATGCCGGCCCCGGCGGTCACGTCGGTCAGCCACGAACGTGGCTCCGTCTCGTGTGGCTTGAAGGCGGGCGAGGACCTGCGCGGCTTCGCCGTCGGCGACTTCGTCGAGATCCACTGTCAGTACAGCAAGGACCTCGGCCGCTACCTCCTGACCGGGCTCTCGTCCGAGAGCGCTTCGCTGGAGTCCGGCGACGAGGGTCTCAAGCAGTGGTTCGCACTCGACGGAGTCCTCGCGAGCCTGGCTTCCACCTACGTCGCCGTCGAAGTTGCCCATCACGATGCCCCGGTTCAGTGCAGCCTCCCCGACGGCATGGACCTGCGCGGCTTCGCCGTCGGCGACGCGGTCGAGCTCGCATGCGTCAACACAGGCTCAGGCTTCTACGTCAAGTCCATCACGTCGGACAGCGCCGGCTGGCCCGAGGACGGGAGCCCGAGCTTCACGGTTGACGGCATCCTGAAGTCGATTCGCGCCGACGGAGTCGGCGTTCAGGTCGCCGGTCATCCCTCGCTCGTGAACTGCGGGATGCCGGCCGGCACGAACCTCTCCGGCTTCGCACTCGGCGACACCGTCGAGATGCAGTGCAACTACAACGACGGCAGGTTCAACCTCGCTTCACTCAGCTCGGATAGCGCCCAGCTGATCCTGGAGTAGCGTCCGATCCGCGGGCCGGCCTACCGCAGGGGTCGGCCCGCCCCCGCCTTCTTAGTTCGTTTCCAGTGCGTCCTCGGCGATCTCTTCGCGGATCTTCTCGAGCGAGCGGCGAATCAAGCGCGAGACGTGCATCTGCGAGATGCCGACCTGCTGGGCGATCTGCGACTGCGTCAGGCCTTTGAAGAAGCGAAGGTGGAGGATCTTGCGTTCCCGCTCGTCGAGCACGCGGAAGCCGGGGGCCAGGATCGCCCGATCTTCGGAGACCTCGTATTCGTGCTCCTCCGTGCCGAGCGACTCCAGCGGGTCGAGGTCGCCGTCGTCGTCCTGCCCCGGGCCTGCCGACAGTGAGAGGGAGCTGTAGGCCCGGCCGCTCTCGAGCGCTTCGAGCACTTCTTCCTCCGATACCTCCGCCGCCTTGGCGAGCTCGGCGATCGTCGGCGAGCGGCCGAGCTGCACCGTCAGCTCCTCGAGCAGGCGGGAGAGCTGAATGTTGAGCTCCTGCAACCCGCGCGGCACTCGAACCGACCAGCCGCGGTCGCGGAAATGACGCTTGATCTCGCCGATGATGTTCGGGGTCGCATACGTCGTCAGCTCGACGCCGCGGTCGAGGTCGAACCGGTCGATCGCCTTGATCAATCCGATGGCGCCGATCTGGACGAGATCCTCGAACTGCTCGCCGCGGTACGAGTAGCGCCGTGCCAGTGAGCGAACCAGTGACATGTACTGCTCGATCAGCTGCTCCCGAGCAGCGAGGTCGCCCTCCTGGTGATAGCGGCGGAGGAGGATCTTGTCGTTCTTCTGCTGGCTCACTGCGCGCTCCTCACACGCTCGGCGCGCTTCCGGACCTCGATCCAGACGCCGTCCTCGCGATCGAGCGCGCCGAAGCCCTCGACGACCGTCTCCAGAACGCGCCGCAGTCCGACACCGTGGTCGCGCCGCGCGAGCTCAGCGCGGATCCGGTCGCCGCGGAAGGGCCCGATCGCAGCGGTCACGGTGTCCGCACCGACCTCCAGCTCGACCGTTAGATCGCCGACCTCTCCGCGCCGCTCGATCAGCGCCGCGAGCGCGGTGCCGAGATCGTCGATCACCTCGTACGTGAGGTTGAGCCGGGCGGCGACGCCGGCGAGGACGAGCTGGGCGACGTCCTCGAAGCCCGCATCTCGTGGAATCGTCAGCACGATCCGGTCGGGAGTCACAGGACACCCGCTCCGACGACGACGTCGTTCTCGTACAGCACGGCGGCCTGGCCGGCGGCGACCCCGTACACGGGTTCGTCGAGCGCGAGCCGGAACCCGCCGTCGGTTTCCTCCACGGTCGCGGCGACCGCGGGCGACCGGTACCGCCATTTGAGCTCTGCCCGGTTCACTCGGACGTACAACCGTCCACGGGCCGAAATCGTTTCGACCGCGAGCGACTGGCGCGGCCCCACGACGACGGTGTTCGAGCCCGGATTCGTTCGCACGACGTACAGCGGCTCTGCGGCGGCCACGCCCAGTCCGCGTCTCTGCCCGGGGGTAAACCGCCAGAAGCCGTCGTGAGTGCCGAGCCGTCTGCCGTCCACGTCGACGATTTCGCCCTTCGCCTCCTCCAGCCCGTTCCGGCGCACGAAGGCGCGATAGTCGCCGCCACCGAGGAAACACGCTTCCTGGCTTTCGGCGCGCCAGGCGACTCCGAGGCCTGCGCCGGTTGCCTCGGCGCGCGTCTCCTCCTTCGTCTGGTTGCCGAGCGGGAACCAGATCCGCCCGAGGAAGCGGGGGTCGAGCCGGGCGAGCATGTAGCTCTGGTCCTTCTCGGGATCGCGGCCGCGCGCGAGCAGCAGACGGCCGCGATGCGTGACGACGCGGGCGTAATGCCCGGTGGCGAGGCGCCGCGCTCCAGCGCGCTCGGCGAACGCGATCAGCTCCGCGAACCGAAAGCTGCCGTTGCAGCGGATGCACGGATTCGGGGTCTCGCCGCGCGCATAGCCGCGAAGGAACGGCGCGACGACCGCGCGGCGAAACTCGTCGCGCAGGTCGAGTGTCACATGCGGCAGGCCGAGCGCGTGGCAGGTCTCTCGCGCCGAGATCACCGCCTCCGGCGAGCAGCACGCGCGTTCGGCGTCCGGCGCGGCTGGGTCGATCCAGAGGCGCAACGTGACCCCGAGCGCATGCGGGCCGGCGCGGAGCAGGGCAACGGCGCTGTCGACGCCGCCGCTCATCGCGACGGCGACGCGACGTGGGTCGGCCTCGGCGCGAAAAACCTGCCCGAGCGCGTTCGCGAGGGCGTCGGCGGCCAGCGTCTCACCGGGAACCGCAGCGGCTTCGAGCAGCGTCAGACCGACGAGCGGCCGCTCCAGCCCGTCGGCGTCCGCGGAAACGATGCGGTCGCCGTCGATGGTCAGCCGGACGAGCGCAACGTCGCCGTCACGCGAAGAATCCCCAACGACCTCGATCACGAAAGCAGGCTAGCTCCGCCGCGGAAAGTGCGGGAGCATTTTCCGCGGTTTGAGTGCCCCACCCTGCCGGTGCTCCGCGCCCGTAGCGAACCTGGCACTGCCAGGTGGGTGTCCTGCCGGCTACGTCATCCCGAGGGCGCGTAGCACGGACGCGGGCTCCCTTTCACTTGGTGTTGGTTCTACTTTGAGAACGCGGAGCTCGCACAGCGTCGAGCACCGGCCTCAGGGTAGCTCACGCTTACCGCGCGTAGACCCACTTGATGCGCTCGATCCCCTCGATCCCGAGATCCTCGGCGAGCGCCGGACTGACGTCGAACCGCCTGCCGGGCACGATCGGGCGTCTCGCGATTACCTGCGTGAGGATCCGCTTGCCGCCGCCGAGCGCGACGAAGATTTTCACGTTGCAGGGGAGAACGGAATCGATGACGCCGCGCGTCTGGGGCTTCAGCTGGACGCCGCAATTCGTCTGTGTCCCGTACCGCATGGGCTGGGCGCCGGCGAGCGCCGTGTACCATCCGCCGCCCGGAACGAGAACCGGATTCAGCTGCTCGGAGCCGCCGGACGTGCGCGGCGAGTTGAGCGCCAACGCGACGATTGCCGCCAGGAGCGCGACTCCCGCCAACGCGACTTCCCGCTGCGCGAGGGCGGGGTTCAACCCACCGAGTAGACGAGGTCGCCGAACGACTCGCGGATGATCGGGTCGAAGCTCGCCGGCAAACGGCCTTCGGCATTCGCGAACTGGCGGAGCGCAAGCAAGAGGAAGCCGACCTCCTCGGTCGGTGCGCGGCCTGCGACAACGTCATTCGCAAGGCGTTCCAGCTCCCAGAGGTTCCACTCCCGCGGCGCACAGGAGTGCAGCTGGGGAGTCGGCTCGGCGGCCTCGGGCGTCGGGGGTTGAGGCTCGGGGGCCGGCGGGGCCGGCTCGGGAGCGGGTTGCTCCGGTTCGGGGAGCGGCGTCGGCGGATGCTCGTCGGCTCGGCGGCGGTCGATCAGGGACCGGATCACGGACAGCGACCCTCTCACCGGCGGCTGTGCTCCTCTTGCTCGGTCGTGTCGAAGATCTCGGTGACTTCCCCGGCCGTCCGGCCCGTCTGCTCGGAGGGAGGCAGCAGGCGGACGTGCTTCGGCGGCTCGGGCGCTGGGGTCGGCACCTCCGGCTCCTCCCGCTTCCTGCGAAACCAGCGGCGCTTGGGCCCAGGCTCGAGCGGCTCGAGCACCGGCGGGGAAGGCTCCTCGGCGAGCGGTGTCTCTCCCGTATCCGCGTCCGCGGCGGCCGCCGCGGGCTCGGCGGGCCGAGCGATGATCGTCGCCGCTTCGGGCTCCGGTTCCGGCACCGGCACCGGCTCGGGCTCAGGCTCCGGACGCGGCTCGGGCTCCGGCTCCGGAAGCGGCTCGGGCTCCGGCTTCGGAAGCGGCTCGGGCTCCGGTGCCGGCTCGGCCTCGGCGACCGGCTCCGGCTTTGGCTGCGGAGGTGCCGCGGGCGGGGCGGGTGCACCGACGCGGGCCTCGGCGGACGGTGATGGAGCTGCCATGTAGTTCGGTCGGCGCCACGGCGGCGCCGCGGCCCAGATCCGGTCGGCCGCCAGCTCGAGCAGGGCGACGACCAGCCACCCGACGGCCATCACGAGTGCGATCCATTTGCGCTCGAGGTCGGCGTAGGCGGCGCCGACGGCGAGGGCGATCAGAAAGAGCGCTTCGATCGCAAAACGCGGCCCCAACCGTCCCGGCATACCGTCGAGAGGGTAGCGGCCTCAGCGGCGGGCTACGCCCTCGTGCGCAGACCCGTTCAACGGTGTGGCGTTACGCCGGTTCGCCGGGCTCTTCTTCGTCGGTCGGAGCCGGGGACTCAACGGGTGCCGGCCCGGAGAACGGCGGCGCCGCGACGGACGGTGGCGACGGTGCCGAGGGCGGCGCGGAGCTCTCGGCTCCGGCAGGACCTCGGCTCGCCTCGGTCGTCGCCTCCGCCGCCTCGACGATCTTCTCGGCAACGTTGGCGATCTCGGCGTCGCCGAGCCCGGCGGCGGCGAGCAGCTGCTCGGCGCCTTCCTGTGCCCGGGCCAGGACGGCCGACGCCTGCGCTCGTGCCCATTCGAGCGTTTGCTCGACCTCGGCGCGTGCCGAGTTCGTCAACTCGGTCGCCTGATGCCTCGCCTGTTCGAGCAGCCGGTTCGCGCGCGCTTCTGCTTCGCGGATCTCCGCGGTCGCCTGCCGCTGCGCATCGCCTTGCGTCTCGCGGGCCTCGTTGCGGGCCGCGTTGAGAATCTCCGCGCGCTGGCGCTCGCTCTCCTGCCTGTAGCGCTCGACCTCGCTCTCCCGCTCCTGCAGTTCCCGCTGCCGCCGGCTGACTTCCTCCTGGGTGCGGCGCAGCTGGGCAACGGACGCGGTCTGCGCGTCGCGCTCGATCGTGTCGGCCATGTCAGCCGCCGCACGGATCATGTGCAGTGCATCCATGCGAACCGCGTGACCAGTTCCGTCGACCTGGCCGCTTCGAGCGGCCGCCTGCAGGACGCGGAGCTGAACCTGGAGCTGTGTCAGGTGCCGACGGAAGGATTCGAAGGCCTCGCCGACGCGGGCGGGGTCGTAACCGCCGTCGGAGAGGGTCGGCAGGTCTTCCACGCTCGGAAGCGGCGTGAGGGACGGCTGTTGTGCTCTCTCGGTCGCCATCAGCTTCGAAAGTGTGGACCGTGCATCGGCTGGAGCGGCATCGTCCCTTAGTCGTTCTCGACGATGACCGAGATTCCTAGCTCGGCCAGCTGCTCGGGCGGAACCTCGGTCGGAGCGCCGCTCATCGGGTCGACTCCGGCCTGGTTCTTCGGGAACGCGACGGTGTCTCGGATGTACGGCTCGTCGAGCAGCGCCATCGAGAGCCGGTCGATGCCGGATGCGATTCCACCGTGCGGCGGCGCCCCCATCGCCAGGGCATCGAGCAGGAAGCCGAACTTGGCCCGCTGCTCCTCGGGCGAGATGTCGAGCAGGCCGAAGATCTTGGCCTGCAGGGCGGGCTCGTGGATCCTGAACGACCCGCCCGCGATCTCGATCCCGTTGACCACGAGGTCGTAGGCGACGGCGCGCGCGCTGCCGGGATCGGAGTCGAGCAGCTCGACGCTTTCGTCGGTCGGCCGCGTGAAGGGGTGGTGCACCGCCTTCCAGCGGTTCTCGTCCTCGTCCCACTCGAGGAGCGGGAAGTTCGTCACCCAGAGAAACCGCCAGGCATCGCGATCGATCAGGTCCAGCTCGCGCCCGAGATGCAGTCGCAGCGCCCCGAGCACTCGTGCGACCATCGCCGGCTCGTCGGCCGCGAACAGAACCGTCGTCGCGGGATCCGAGCGGAACCGGTCGAGCTCCTGTTGAGAGAGGAATTTCGCGATCGGCGAGCGGACCTCGCCTTGTTCGTCGTAGACGAGGTACGCGAGCCCTTTCGCCCCCCACTCCCTCGCGATCCCCTCCAGCCGCTCGAGATCGGCACGGGAGAACTCCTGCGGCACGCGCAGAAAGCGAACGGCGGGGGCGGTGGCGAAGACGCCGAACTCGGAACCGCGCGTCAGCTCGGTCGCGTCCTCGATCTCGAGCCCGAAGCGCAAATCCGGCTTGTCGGAGCCGTACCGGCCCTGGGCCTCGTCCCAGGTCATCCGTTGAAACGGCCTCTCGACCTCGGCGCCGAGGCAGTCGCCCCAGATGCGCTGCATCGTGCGCTCGCTGAGCTCGAACAGGTACTCCTGATCCGGGAACGCCATCTCGACGTCGAGCTGGGTCAGCTCCTGCAGCCGATCGGCGCGCAGGTCTTCGTCGCGGAAACAGCGGGCGATCTGGTAGTAGCGCTCGAAGCCGGAGATCACGAGCAGTTGCTTGTAGATCTGCGGCGACTGCGGCAGCGCGAAGAAGCGGCCCGGTTGCAGCCGCGTTGGGACGAGGAAGTCGCGCGCTCCCTCCGGCGTCGGCTTTCCCATGATCGGCGTCTCGATGTCGACGAAACCGGCCGCCTCCATCTCCCGGCGGATCGCTGAAACGGCGCGCGCGCGGGTCCGGATGTTCCGCTGCATCCGCTCGCGGCGAAGGTCGAGCCACCGGTAGCGGATCCTCAGTGTCTCGTCGACGCCCTCCTCGTCGAGCTGGAACGGCAGCGGCGGCGCCGACGAGAGGACTCGCAGCGCCTCGACCTGCAGCTCGACCTGGCCGGTCGGGAGGTTCGGGTTGACGGCCTCCGGCGCCCGGGCGACGACCTCGCCTTCCGCCTGGAGAACGAACTCGTTCCGGATCGCATGGGCTTGGGCGGCCGCCTCGGGGGCCCGTTCCGGGTTCACGACGAGCTGGCAGACGCCCGTTTCGTCTCGTAAGTCGACGAAGATCAGGCCGCCGTGGTCGCGGCGCCGGGCGGCCCAGCCGGCGAGCGTGTGGCGCCGGCCGACATGCTCTGTGCGAACCTCGCCGGCTCCCAGATCCCGCCAGCTCATGCGGAGAGCCGCTCCTCGAGTTCCTCGAGCGGAACCTCGATGTCCTGCGAGCCCTGCTCGCGAATGGTCGCCGCAGTGGGACCGACGACGACAGTCAGGCGGGCGCCGAGACGCCCGGCCTGCGTCAGCTGCCCCTTGAGCGAGCGCCCGGCGTAATCGGTGTCGGCCGCCCGTCCGGACTCACGTAGCCGAGCCATCAGCTCGAGGACTCGCTCTCGCGGTGCTCCCTCGTCGCAGGCGAAGAAGACGTCGATCGGCTCCTGGCCTGGCGATTCGACGCCCGCATCCTCGAGCGCGAGCAGCAATCGCTCGATGCCGGCGCCGAAGCCGACACCCGGAGTCGGCGGGCCGCCGATCTCCTCGGCGAGGTAGTCGTAGCGCCCGCCTCCCGAGATCGTGCTCTGAGCCCCGTGCTCGGGCCCCTCGAACTGCCAGGTCGTCCGCGTGTAGTAGTCGAGCCCGCGGACGAGCGTCGGGGCGAGCTCGTAAGCGACTCCGTACGCGTCGAGGTATCTGCGGACGGCGCCGAAATGCTCGCGGCAGGCGGCGCAGAGCGACTCGCCGATCTTCGGGGCGTCGACGAGGGCGGCCTGCACCCGTTCGTTCGTGACGTCGAAGACGCGCAGCGGCGTCGTTGCCCGCTTCTGGCGCGCTTCGTCGTCGAGCAGTTCTTCGTGCTCGTCGAGCCAGGCGTTCAAGCGCTCCAGGTAGGCGGGCCGACAGGTCCGGTCGCCGATCGAGTTCAGCTGGAGCCGGTAGTTCGTGACTCCGAGGTCGCCGAGCAGCTCGTCGTAGAGCTGGATCACCTCGGCGTCGACGGCCGGATCGTCCGAGCCGATCGCCTCGACCGATGCCTGGTAGTGCTCGCGGTAGCGGCCTCTCTGCGGCGCCGCGTAGCGATACATCGTCGCGATCGTGTAGAGCTTCTGCGGCTGCGGCTCTCGATGGAGCCCGTGCTCGAGGTAGGCGCGAACGATCGGCGCGGTTCCTTCGGGCCGCAGCGTCAGCGAGCGGCCGCCTCGGTCCTCGAACGTGTACATCTCCTTCTGGACGACGTCGGAGCCGGCGCCGGACGTGCGCGCAAAGAGCTCGGTCTCCTCGAACACCGGAGTCTGGACGCGCCGATACCCGTAGAGCGCGCAGAGCCGCTCGAGCTCGCTCGTGACGCGCTGCCACAGCGGCTGTTCTGCCGGGAGGACGTCGTGCGTCCCCCGCGGCGCCTCGAACTTCGGGCTCACGAGGCGCGCAGCTCCGTCAGGAACGGATTACGGTCGAGCTCGGCGCCGAGCGTCGTCTCGGGCCCGTGGCCCGAATAGACGATCGTCTCGGGCGGATACCGCTCGGCGAGCGTGCGGATCGACCGGACCAGCGTCTCCCAATCGCCGAACGGGAGGTCGGTGCGGCCGACCGACCCGGCAAAGAGGACGTCGCCGGAGAACAAGGCTCCTTCCGCGTAGTACGCCAGATGGGCGGGCGAGTGACCGGGCACGCGGAGCGTCTCGAACGTCATCCCGGCCAGGTTGAGCGTCTCGTCACCGGCCAGCAGGACGTCGGGCGAATAGGGTCGCAGTCCCAGATCCGGCGGCGCGAAATCATTGATCCGCTCCAAGGCAACTCGCTCCTCCGCCGCCATGTGGACCGGCGCACCGGTGGCCTCCGCGAGGTCGGCCACTCCGCCAAGGTGGTCCCAATGCCCGTGCGTGACGAGAATCGCGGCGCAGGTCGCCCCGAGGCGCTCGAGCGCGGATCGAAGCTCTGCCACGTCGCCTCCAGGGTCGATCACGACCGCGTCTCGGCTCTCGTCGGTGGCGCGGACGACGTAGCAGTTCGTCGAGATCGGGCCGAGCTCGTAGCGTTCGACGGCAAGGCTCATGGCGGCCGAGTCTAACGGCGCCACTCCGGCGTTCCGGCGCTAGGCAAAGGCGAAAACCCGCCGTTAGGATCGGGCGCTCGTGCGCAGCTGGAATCTCCACGAGATCGAGATTGCGGGTGGGAGTCGATCCCCCGTCGTGCTCGACTCGGACGAAGCCGCCCGGGCGGTTCTGATCGCGCTCGAGCCCGGCCAAGCGCTCGGGGACCACCAGGTCAAGGAGCACGCGTACGTGCTGGTGGTCGACGGCAACGCCCGGGTCGAGTCAGGCGGCGAGACGCTCGAGGCGAGGGCCGGGACGCTTTGCATGTTCGATCCCGACGAACGACGTTCGGTCTCGACTGACGCCGGGGCGCGGATCCTTCTCCTTTTCGCCCCATGGCCCGGCGTGGGCCACTACCGCGGCGGACCCTAGCGTTTGCGGGTTGGCGCCTGCCCGGAGCGGCGCAGGTAGGTCCGGTACGCGGTCCGATCCATCAGGTAAGTGAGCGGGACGAAGAGGACCGAGTAGCCAAACGAGCTGAGCAGGCGCACGTCGATCCCGGAGTTCTTGTTGACGAGCGAAAAGACGATGAAGAACAGCGGAAAGAAGAGGGCCGCGCGGCGGAGTGATCGGTTCCAGGAAGGGGGCTTGACCTCTCGGACGGGGCGCGTGGCTTTCCCGCGACTGGCCTTCGCCCCATTGCGAGCGTCCTTGCCGTTCCGCGCCTTCGGCCGCTCCGCGGTCTCCTCGGCCGGCGGCTCGACCTCGTTGCCCTCGTCGTCGACGTAGACGTACTCGTATTCGTGGCGCCGCTCTTTCGCCCGGCGGCGGCGCTGCTTACGGGATGCCATCGTGGCTAGCGTAGCGCGGCCGGATCGCTCCGTCGTCAGCCGCTTCGGGGCGGCCACGTGACCGCGCCGGCCTCGATCACGGTCGCGACCGACGGCGCGCCGAAGTGGTACGAGAGGTAGCGCCAGTCGGGAGCATCGAGGAGAACGACGTCCGCGACGTGGCCCGGCGTGAGCCGGCCGAGCTCGTCGCCTCGCCCGAGGACGTGCGCCGCGTTGACCGTGCAGGCGGACAACGCCTCGGCCGGGGTCAGATGCAGCTGGGTAGCGGCGAGCGAAGCGACGATCGGCAGGCTTTCGCAGAAGGAGCTACCCGGGTTGAAGTCCGTCGCGAGCGCGACGATCGCGCCGGCGTCGACGAGCGCGCGCGCCGGGGGCATCGGCCGGTCGAGGAAGAGCGCGCTCGCCGGCAAGAGGACCGCGGCCACGTCGCTGGCCGCAAGTGCCTGGACGCCGTCGTGCCCGGTAACCTCGAGATGGTCGACCGAGCGGGCGCCGAGCTCGATCGCGAGCCCGACCGCCCCGCGCTCCGTGAACTGATCACCGTGCAGCCGAAGCGCGAGCCCGGCCGCACGGGACGCCTCGAGGTAGCGGCGAGCCTGGTCGACGTCGAACGCGCCGTCTTCGACAAAGACGTCCGCGGCGGCGGCAAGCCTGGCCGCGTCGGGTAAGACCTCGGCGAGCACGAAGTCGAGATACGCGTCGGCGTCCGTGAACTCGGGTGGCACCGCGTGAGCGCCGAGCCAGGTAGCGACGCCCCCGGCAGCCCGAATCGCCCGCAGGGATGCCAGCTCGACCTCGCGATCGAGGCCGTAGCCAGATTTGGCCTCGAAGGTCGTTGTCCCTGAGCGACGCATGGACTCGCGGTGCCGCCGCACCGCGTCGACGAGACCGTCCTCGCCCGCGGCCCGGGTAGCCCGGACCGTGGCGAGGATCCCGCCGCCTGCCGCATGAAGCTCTTCGTAGCCGGCTCCGCGAGCCCGCAACTCGAACTCGTCGACGCGGTCGCCGGCGAAGCAGGCGTGCGTGTGACAGTCGACGAGCCCAGGCACGGCGCAGAGGCCTCGCCCGTCGAGCTCTTCGACCTCGCCGTCGACCTGTCCGAGCTCGCGCATCGGCCCGCAGGCGGCGATCCGTCCCTGCTCGCAGAGGAGGTACCCGTCCTCGATCACCTCGACGCGTCCGAACGACGCTCCGCGGAGGGGCGCATGGTCGCCGGCCGGAGTTGCGAGCTGCGCGAGATCCCGAACGAGCAGGCGTGGCGGCCGCCGCCCGCCGGTCGGCTCGCTCACTCCGTCGTAGGCGGCGGCATCGGTGGCTCGAGACCGTGGCGCTCGGCGAAGCTGATCGCTTCCGGATAGCCCGCGTCAACGTGGCGGAGGACGCCGGTGCCCGGATCGACCATCAGAACGCGTTCGAGACGCTGGGCCATCTCGTCGGTGCCGTCTGCGACAACGACCATCCCCGCGTGGATCGAGTTGCCGATGCCGACCCCGCCACCGTGATGCACGCTCACCCACGTGGCTCCCGCCGCGACGTTGATCAGGGCGTTGAGGATCGGCCAGTCGGCGATCGCATCCGATCCATCTCGCATCGCTTCCGTCTCGCGGTATGGCGATGCCACCGATCCCGAGTCGAGGTGATCGCGCCCGATCACGACCGGCGCCTTCACCTTGCCCGAGCGAACGAGCTCGTTGATCGCGAGACCGGCCCGAGCCCGGTCTCCGTAGCCGAGCCAGCAAATGCGCGCCGGGAGTCCCTGGAAGGCGACGCGTTTCGGAGCCAGCTCGAGCCATCGCTGGAGGACGGCATCATCGGGGAAGAGCTCGCGAAGCGTCTCGTCGATCACGGCGATGTCCGCGTCGTCCCCGGAGAGAGCCGCCCAGCGGAACGGCCCGACGCCCTCGCAGAAGAGCGGCCGGATATAGGCCGGGACGAAGCCCGGGTATGTGAACGCGTCCTCTACGCCCCCCTCATAGGCCTCCCCTCGTAAGTTGTTGCCATAATCGAAAACATAGCTACCGCTCCGGACGTACTCCAGCATTCCCTCGACATGGCGGGCGATCGATTCCCGGGCTCGCGCGAGATAGGTGTCGGGATCCTCGCGGCGGAGCACTGCAGCCTCGTCGACCGTCAGTCCGGCCGGGATGTACCCGTTGAGTGGATCGTGTGCGGCGGTTTGGTCTGTGACGAGGTCGAAGTGCTCCCCACGACGGGCGAGCTCGGGCACGATCTCGGCCGCGTTCCCCCGGAGACCGACCGACAGCGCGCGCCGTTCGGCGGCGGCGGCACGAATGCGGCCGAGCGCATCGTCGAGTGAGTCCGTTGCTTCGTCCAGATACCGGGTGTCGAGTCGCCGGCGGATCCGCGCCGGATCGACCTCGACGCAGAGGATCGCGGCGCCGGCGAACGTCGCGGCGAGAGGTTGCGCGCCTCCCATTCCCCCGAGACCGGCGGTCAGGATCGTCCTGCCGGCAAGATCGGGCGCGCCGAAATGCCGCTCGCCGGCGGCCGCGAAGGTCTGGTAGGTGCCCTGGAGGATGCCCTGGGTCCCGATGTAGATCCACGAGCCGGCGGTCATCTGGCCGAACATCGTCAAGCCGAGCGCCTCGAGCCGGCGGAACTCGTCCCACGTAGCCCAGCGCGGTACGAGCAGCGAGTTTGCGATCAGCACGCGCGGGGCGCCGGGATGCGTCCGGAAGATCCCGACCGGCTTCCCGCTCTGAACCAGAAGGGTCTCGTCCTCGGAGAGCCGGAGGAGCGAGGCCACGATCGCCTTCAGTGCTTCGTGGCTGCGCGCCGCCCGCCCCGAGCCACCGTAGACGATCAGCTGCTCGGGCAGCTCGGCGACGTCGGAGTCGAGGTTGTTGAGAAGCATCCGAAGCGGCGCCTCCGTCGACCACGATCGGGCCGTGCGCTCAGACCCGCGCGGGGCACGGATGCTGTTGAGATCGCCGCAGAGGGCTTCGACCGTTGCTTCCAACGTGTCGACCGCAGTCACCGGTCGCTGCTTTCCTCGAGTCGTCGCCGGAATCGCCACCAGTTCCACGCGGTGGCCACGAGGAAGAAGGCGACCGCGACGACCACGCCTCTGACCAGGCCGCTCCCGGTTAAAGCCGCCCCGAGGACGATCACGAGCGCGAGCACGCCGTAGACGATCGCGCTGTCACGGACCGGATGACGGAGACGCGTTCGCGCCGGCTTCGGGCGTCTCACCGAAGCGCGCCCACCTCGGACTCCACCCCACGAACGAGGTCGCCCCCGCGGATCGCCTCGGCCATCGACTCGATGTCGCCGGCCAGCGGCC